>DATEBC010000379.1:0-6270 GCA_035288065.1 Sedimentisphaerales bacterium
CGTAGCGGGTTTGAATACTAATACCCAACAAATTGGCGCGATCAAGGCCCTGATAGAGTGCATTGCCCCGGACAAGATACACCTCAACACTGCTGTTCGCCCTACCGCGGAACCCGACGTTGCCGCAGTCGCGCAGGAGCAACTCGCCTCGATAGCCGCTCAGCTTGGCGAGCGCTGCGAAGTGATCGCCGATTTCTCCGGCAGTCTTCCGCCTGTTGCAGACGCCACAGCTACCGTCGAAGACGTGTTTTCAATGCTAAAACGCAGGCCTTGCTCCGTGGCCGACATATCCGCAGGCTTGTCAATACCGCCAAACCTAACAGTGAAGCACCTCACGACCCTTCAACAACAAGGCCTGATAGAGTCATATCACAAAAGCCGGATCGTCTTCTTCAGAGCAAAATAGACTCAGCCGCCGCCGAGCGTGACAGATCGAAAAACCAGCTGAGATTTTGCGCGAAGTCTGATTATATTCACCTGTTAATTTTGTAAAGCCGAGCACACTATTCGCCGATAAAAGCCTTGTGGCATTTTCCAAAGTGAAGTTTTTATCGCTTCAACAGAAAAAGACGACGTATGCAGGTTCTTGACGAACCGCCGGGTGTGACTGACTGAATCTGTTGTTCATAAGGGAGTATCCGGTTGACCGGGATTAAGGCAAGCGACTCTCCCTTGACAAGAGGCTTGAGGGCCAAATGAATAATGCGATGCGACAGCTTGTATTAAACAAAGGCAAAGAGAAATTCATTTTTCGGTATCAGTCCGGCCACGAAGACGACCTTCTCGATGCACTGATCAGTCAGGCCAAGGACAAACGCACTGAGTTTGACTGGTTTGACGCAGCCGTGCTGAGTTTTAGACTCACTCAGTCGCTGATATGCCAGGCCGATGAACTCTTAAGCGAAAACTCCGACGCACAGATGCCTGCGATTTAGTCACCCTGTGCTTTCCGGTCGCTGTAAGAACCAAGAGAATCAAGACAGTTTCGCAAGGTAACGAAAACTCAATCATATAATTTGGCGGATAGTAGATTATGGAACATAGCACAATCACCCAAAAGTTCTTAGATTACCTGACATTCGAGAAGAGATTCTCCGTACACACGGCAAAGTGCTACGGTGCAGACCTCCAGCAATTCACTGCATTTCTTCTGGGCACACTCGACGGGAGCAATTCCGACGACGGGCCGGCGACGATGTCGCACGAGCGAGGCGGCGGCGCGACCGCAGTGGCGACGCACCCGAGCACCGAAGTCGACCGGATGCTCCTGACAACCGATGTCAACGCAGTCAGAGGATACCTGGCATTTCTAAACGACAGAGAGTATTCCAAGGCCACGATTGCCCGCAAGCTCGCGACGCTGCGAAGCTTTTACAAGTTTCTCATCAAGAGGAACGAAATCGCCGCCAGCCCGGTGGCTGCGGTCCGAACGCCCAAGCAGGAAAAGAAACTTCCCCGCTTTCTGGAGTATGAAGAAGTCAAGAGGCTCCTCGAAACGCCGCCTACGGACAACTGGCTCGGCGCAAGAGACAAAGCGATACTTGAGACGCTTTACAGCACGGGCATGAGGGTTAGCGAGCTGGTCGCCTTGAATATGGACGATGTCGACTTCCTCGGCGAAGTCGTGCATATCAGGGGCAAGGGCAAGAAAGAGAGAATTGCACCGATCAGTTCGTCGGCGCTGGCGGTTATTCAGCACTATATGGAGTACAGAAACAAACGCGCACAAACCAACGGCAACTTCGACCCTAAGGTCCTTTTCGTGAACAAGCACGGCCGCAGACTTAGCACGCGCAGCGTCCGTCGAAAGATGGACAAATATCTGAAAATAGCTGGCCTCGACCCGGCCATCAGTCCACACACGCTGCGACACAGCTTCGCCACGCACATGCTCAATAAGGGCGCCGATTTAAGGAGCGTCCAGGAGCTGCTCGGTCATCAGTCGCTTTCGACGACCCAAATTTACACGCACCTGACCACGTCAAAAATCAAAGAGATCTATGACGGCGCTCATCCAAGAAAAGGCGCTGTGCCGCCAAACCCGATAAACAACTGACCTTGCCGAAAGAACCTAAAAGATAAGGGCCGCTCTTATGGGCGGCCCTTCTTTTTTTTGTGATTTTGTCTTTGACGCATTCCCGCGCCGTCCGGCCTATATCCCCTTTATTCCCACCATCGAACCGGGAACCAGCTTCAGGCCCGACGGTATCTTCACCAGAATCGGTCTGCCCCACTGAGGCATGTTGGGATTGCGCCACAAGCGAGCCGGCATCTGCTCGACGGTCGGACCAACGTAAACCACCTGAGAATCGACGACCAGGCTCGGAGTGCTGTTCCTATCGACAAGCTGAACCTTCATATTCTCACGAACGCGACCGGCCTGCCTCTCGGTGGCATAGGCAACAATATTATCCGGCGTCTTCTTGGTGATCGTTAATATCGGGTCGCCCGCCAGGACCGCCTCCCCCACGTCGTGCTGAACCAGACTGACAACCCCGTCGAAGGGCGCCCTCAACTCGACAGCTTCTCGCTTCTTAACCGAATCAAGTCTGACCAGCACTTCATCCATCTGGCGAGCCAGCACCTCAGTTTGCTTCTGCAGGGCCTCCTCAGCAGCCTGGTCCGCCTCTGCAAGGCCGGGTTTGTGAACACCCTCGAACAGCTCCTCACGCTGGATAGCTTCTGCCAGGTTATTCTGATCGCTCTGGAGAATCTTCTCGTTCTGGTCTATCCTCTTGGCGATGTTGGCCTTTTGCGTCTGCATCTTCTGCAGGTCAATGAAGGCGATGTCGTTGGCATCCAGAGCCCCACTCAGAACAAATCTCTTGATATCCAGATCCAGTTCATCCAACAGGAGCTTGTCCTGCTCGATCCCCGCGGTGAGTTCCAGTACGCGGAGTTTTGCATCACTTACGTTATTGGCGAACGGTCTGCCGGCAGCAAAGAGATCGACGGTGCGGTCTTTCACCTGAGCCGCGTATGCCATCCTCGCCTCCTTCGATTGAGCGGCAAGATACGCCATCTCCGCTTTGATGATGGCCAGCTCCGCATCTATTTCGGGTCTTGGCCGCTCGTTGTCGAGCACGCTGTTAATCACCACCACCACGTCGCCCTGTTTCACCTCGTCGAATAATTCAACTTTGATTTCCTTAAGCCGACCGTTGCACGTCGCGGCAATCTGATGCACCGGACCCTGCGCAACGCCCAGGATCTCATAACGGCTGGACCGATGAGAGAAAAGCGCGATTATCACCGCAATAGTGCCCACCCACACCACGAACGGCAAAAGGTGAACACGCATACTACTCAAATAATTTCTGGAGCTTATGTTTTTCATCGTACCTGCTCTATACCTCCAGCAACTGTTCCTGCATTGTCAAGCTGATATTCTCAACGCCTTCAACGCCTTTCAGTTTAGACAGCATTTCCGCGTTCCGCGCGGCGTTTCGTATCATCAACTGGTACGCGTACTCAACCTCGGCGGTGCCGAACCCGCTGTCCTGGGCCGAGATCAGAGTGAAACTCCCGCAGAAACGCTTGAGAATAGCCGGGATCGGGTGCTCCGGGCCGATATGCCCCCTGACGCTAAACCGCAGAAATCCATTGTGCGGCTGATGCGTCCCAAAGCCCGTCGCATACAGATAGATCGCTATCAGACACAGAATAACTGCGCCGACTATAGCCGTCATATAACGCTGCGAGCCTGCTGCCATGCCAACGGCAAGCGAGCAGAAAATAAACGCGATATCGCGGGTATCCTTGATTATATTTCGAAAACGAACGATTGCCAGTGCTCCCATCAATCCGACGGCCGTGATAATGTTGTTGCCTATGATCGTCATCACCATCGCGAGAACGACCGTAATCATAATCAGCGATTGCACGAACGACCGCGAATACGACAGGCCGCTGTGCGTGGCGTAATAGACCCACGCAATAAGCTGGCCCAAAACAAACGCCAACAACAACGACAAAATAATGTCGATCGGGCTGAACAAAGCCCCTGAAGGCATATCCTCCAGTCCCATCCAGATTTGTTCCATACTACTTACCCCGCTATTGAAGGTGCGCAAAACCTTAATAAACACGAACCCTGGATCGAAGTGGCGAACTTCGATATCGACCTGGCCCTCAGGTCAAAATACTCTACCATTCGGCTCAGCCAGACTGGATAAGCGCCCGTGAACTTGACTTCGAGAATCACCCCGCCGTCGTCGGTCATGGGATTTCTCTGCCACCCGGAGCCCCCGAGTGTGACTACCGGTTTGTTGGCAACCTTATAACAGAGATCCCGATCAAACGTAACCCTCACCCTATTGTCCGATTCGCCTTCAAATGCCTGCCGCATGTAACGAACAAGCACCTTGGGCTTGGCCTGCACGGACGACATATACAACTGAAACTGATTCAACGCATTCATATCGACATTGTAATCCCGGGGCCCGAGAGGCAGACAGGCCAACAGAGACACAATGTCGTTGTGCATAACGCGCGCCCGGCTCTTCATTATCACCGTATTGATACGACGCTTAATCTCGAAGAAGCACGGGTAATCAGGCTCATCGGTGTAGCTGCGAATCCGCAGTTTGAAACGATTCTGACGCCCGTCTATGCTCTCTCTGCACAGGTGCATGTTATCAGAGTCCAGATACAGGCTGACAATTGGGTAGTCGCCCTCACGTTGGAGCTTGCAGTAGCGGTCCACAGGCAGGTACTGGCGGACAAATTGTGCAACCGCCCGAGCTCTTGACTCCGTGAGCCGGTACTTCATCTCATACCGGCACGCCAGGGTCTTATCCGCCGGCTCGGCTTTCTTGCCGGCTGCCCTCTTCGCAGCAGCCGTCCCTTGGGGACCGACCGATTCGACGCTCTCCGTGGAAGCAACTGCCGTTTTCTTGCCTTCAAACATAGCCGATTTCACTAAAATACTGCCCTGCTCACAGGGAAACCAAGCTCGTCAGTCATAGCCGGCTTCAGACTCTTAGAAGCTCAGGGCATCCTTATAACAAATACACCCACTATTGTGATGCGCAAAACGAGCCAAACGTAACGGTTTTTTTACTATATCTTCTACACCCCTATTTGTCATGTCTTTCCATATCGCCCATTTTAACATAATAAAACCGCCAAGTCAACACCTTTTCCGCCAAAAGCGCTGCATCCGGCATCACAAATGGCTAGGCCATGGCTTAACCACAGCCCTGGACCCCATTTGGACCTCAGAATTACCCTCCCGGCGTCGGGGGATTGGCCGCGGTCCAGTTATTCGGGTCGTTGCCGTAGAGTTCGTCCGATATTCGATGCAGCGACGCGCCGCCGCCGTCGGGTTCTGTCGGCCAGAGATCGACGTCGCCGGGTTCGCCTCCGGGATGGGAGCCGTCACTGTAGCCCACTCGCTCGACCCGAATGTAATGCCGCACTCCGAATTCGTCCAAATCGCCCGGCCTTGAAAGCTGGACCTCCTCCCCGGAATTACTCAGCCACCCGTCGTATGGGCCAAGTATGGTAACGCCCCAGGGCGGCATGCCGTATTCGTCAATGTAAGCGGTAAGGTCCTTCACCAGCACAGCATACCCGCCCGCACTTATCGTCAAGCCCGGATAATCCGGGAACACGTAATCGATGCCGTCGGTGAACTTCCACGGCAGAGACTCGTTCGAGTCATACAAAGTTACCGCCGTCGAACCGAAGTTGTGGATTTCGACGAACTCTTGCTTCTGGTCGCCGGATTGCGGATTGTACATAATCTCGCTGATCACTATCGGGCCGACCTTGGGATACGCATTGGTCTCGCCCGGCGTGACGTGAGCCATCGAGACGAAGTTGTAGTTGCCTGTGCTTTGCTTGAAGTACCTGCCGAACGATACGCCGGTCTGCGATGCGCCGAAATCTTCGGTCGCGCGGTAGCCGGTGATCACTCCGCCTTCGCCGGAGCTTAGATAGACCTGTTCGCCGTCCTCGCTCAGCGCGAAGCCGGTAATTCGTCCCGGATCGGCGCTCGATTCGCCAAAGTTGGCGCTCTCGTAGAAGACGCGATAGCCGTGGCCGTCTATCTTTGTCCCGGCTGCTATCATATACTTCTTCAAATCGTCGGCGCCGTCGCTGAGATACCAGCCGCCGATATCGATCTGAGAATCGGTGGTATTGTAAAGCTCGATCCAGTCCGCGGCGACGCCGTGAGAATGGGAAAGCACTTCGTTGATGACTATCTCGCCGGGATTGGGCAGAATATCGCTGTCGTCCCATCCGGGCGAGCCGCCGATATAGACG
>DATEBC010000380.1:0-7949 GCA_035288065.1 Sedimentisphaerales bacterium
CGGAATGTTCGCTGAAATCGCTAAGATTACGCAAAACGCCTTGATTCTTGGCCCTATATTTTGGTATAATAGATAAGGTAGACGTGGGGTTGCGGTGGTGTTGGTGCTTGGATTGTGTTTTTTGCTGGAAGAAATGACTGAAGATGCGGTCGCTGATATCAATTCTGGTCATACTCACGGCGTTGACGGCTTTTGCCTGCGCGGAACCGCTCACCATAATCATTGTAACCTCCGATTCCAACGAGTCGGAGCGAGGCTACACCGAGTTTCTGCGAGATATCTACCGGGGAACCGTTGAAGTCCGGATAGAGCCCGGCAGATACGAGGAGGACCTCAGCTCAACTAAGAAGCTCGAACTCGAATCCGCCGATCTGATCATCGTCTCAAGAGACAACTTAGACACCGATTACAATGCCGACGCCGAGTTCTGGAACGACCTGAACGTTCCGATCCTCAACCACAACATCAAGCTTGCCCGATGCGACGGGCACGATTACTGGGATTGGCTCGCCGGAGATGACACCAGCGCTATACCGCTCACACACTTAACCGTAGCCGATCCTAACGACCCGATTTTTGCAGGCGTTGATACTTCCTCCGGGACAGTGGAGATATTTGCCGTTGCCGTTGAAATCGACCACTCGGACCAGTCGTCCGCCGGCAACGGCACGGTCATAGCCACGAGCGACGGCGATGTTGTTATCGCACGCTGGCTCGGCAATGAGACGGCCTACTACGAGGGGTCTGATTATGCGCCGGGCGGTCCGCGAGTCTTCTTCGCAATGCCGAGAATGACCTATGATTTCTTTGACAACGCAACCGACCAGGCAACCCTGATGCTCAAAAATGCAATCCTTTCGCTGCTGCCGATATACAGGCCCAGGGCCGACCTCGACTATGACCGCGACGTTGACTTTTCGGATTTTGCACTCTTCGCCGGTTATTGGGGCGATTCCGGATGTGTAGAAGGCGTCGCTTGTGCCGAGGCGGACTTCACCGGCGATGCAAACATAGCCGCCGGCGACCTGGCCCTATTTGCCGAAGAATGGCTCGACGGCGCCGACGCAACCCCACCCGAACCCAACGTGATGACCTGGCAGACCGAGCCGATGACGCTCTCGACAACGTCGATTTATATGGCCGCCGCCCCCGCATCCGACGCCCAGTACGGGGTCGAGTACTATTTCCAGTGCCTATCGGGCGAAGGGCCGGACAGCAGCTGGCAGTACGCTAATACATTCGAGCCAAACACCCTGACGCTGGCCACTCAATACACGTATCGCGTCAAGGCCCGCGACACTTCGAGTCGCCTCAACGAGACTCAGTGGTCGGACTCCGTAACCGTCTGGACGTTTGGGATGTACAGAGAAATTGCCGACGCCTCTGCCGCGGCCGCTCTCGATGCAAATCTGTTCATCGCAGCCGGCGACGAGACCAACCGGCTCTCCATATACGACTCGAACGAACCCGCCTCTCGCCAGATACTCGATTTCAACCTCACCGACTACCTCGATATCGATATGGGTCACCCGGAATCCGATATCGAAGGCGCCACCTGGTTCAACGGCAGGATCTTCTGGATTACCTCGCACGGCAGAAACAGGGAAGGCAAGTACTGGCCCAGCCGATACCGATTCTTTGCCACGACGGTGAGCCAGGCGGGGCCGGACGCAAATATTACGGTAGATGGCTACTACTCTAATCTGATTGATGACTTGATCGACTACGATGCGACGTACAATCTGGGCCTTGCCGATGCGATAGGCGTGATCGACGGCAACATAAATCCCGAACAAATCCCCGACCTTGCTCCGAAAGAGCACGGCCTGAACATAGAGGGCCTCTGCGCAGCAGCCGACGGAAACTCAATGTTTATCGCTTTTAGGAACCCAAGACCCGACGTTAACGATGTCAGTTGCGCGTTGATCATCCGGCTCAACAACCCTGAGCAAGTCGTTCTGAACGGGCTACCCGCTGATTTCGAGCCGCCCTTGCTTCTCAACCTCGACGGCTTCGGCATCCGCAGTATGGAATACTCGCCGACCCTCGGACGATACCTCATCGTCGCCGGCTCTCACAGGGGAGGCGCCGACAGCCCGCTCCAAATCCTTTATTCTTACGATATGACCGCCGGCATCCTGACAATGATAGACGATTTCCCGATTATTACGCCCGAAGCAATGTTCCAATTCCCCGACAGCAACGACATCCAGGTCCTCAGCGACGACGGCGTGCTAATGATCGACACACCCGAAGGCCCGGTGCTGAATAAAACGCTCCCAAGAGAGCAAAGAACCTTCAGAACCCAGGTCGTAAGCCCGTAGTCCTGCGCGGAGCGCCACAGAACTTGAACGTTCACCATTCCTTGTTCGATATTCGTTATTCTCTCCGGTCCGCCTGGCCTGTCCAGCAGCGCTGCGCCGCGTGGGAGCGCGCTGCCACAAGGAAGAATTTGAGATAATTCACTTGCTTTTCGCGCGTTCTCGCCGTATATTAGTGGTATGACCAGTAAAGAGATTGCTATCAAAACCATTCGGGAACTGCCGGATTCAGCAAGCTGGGCTGACATCGAGGAGCGGATACGCTTCCTCGGCGCCCTCGACAAGGGGCTGGCGGACATCAAGAGCGGGCAGGTCATTCCCCACAAGGATGTGAAAGAGAGTCTTAAAAAGTGGCTTTCCACATAATCTGGTCCCAGGCGGCCGTTGACGATCTAAGGGATATTGTCCGGTACATTGGAGCGGAGGCTCCTGATGCGGCGAGACGGCTTGCCGAGTGTGTTCTTGCCCGCTTGGAGACTGCGGCAGAGTTCCCATCCTCCAATCGCGCTGTCCCGGAAAGGGCTGATGAGTCCATCCGGGAGGCGATTCTAAGGCCCTATCGCATCGTTTACCAGGTGGATGCTATGCACAGGGCAATTCATGTTCTCCGGATATGGCACGCGGCACGCGGAATACCCGACCTGCGATAACCTCCAGGGCCCCCGATCTACCCCTCGTTCCAGCGGCAGTCCGTGGAAGACGCAAAACGTCATTCCGACCGGCTTGTCCGCCGTAGCCTTGGCGAAGGCGGAAGGAATCTATTCAAAACCAGCGTTTCATCCTTCATTTCACATCCGCAGGCTTGACTTGCCGCACCCGATTGCGGTATAATAGTTCCTGTCGGGCCGCGGGTTGGTGCGGGCCGGCGGATTGCGAAGTGCCTATGATAGCGAAGACTCAAAGCGGCAATAACCGCCAGTTCAATTCAACACATTACCTAAGGGGAAGAACCATGGCAAGCAATACTATCGTGGCTGGGCAATGGAAGGATGCAAGGCTGTTAAATAGGTTAAATGAAAGGCTAAGAAGGCCAATCACAAGAAGGGAGCTTTTAGGAAGAGGACTTAAAGGAGCTGCTGCTCTTATTGCAGCGCCTTATTTGATAAAAGGAGCCAGGGCTGATGAACCTCCCCAAACTGATGGCATAACCTATGATGTGGATAATTCAATGAGTTGCGAGCGAATTAACCAAAGAATAGCAGAGGCGAATGGAGGAGATAGAGATCCTGAAAATCCCCTTCTTAGAGATACAATACATTTTCAAGCTGGAACTTATAATTTAAGGATTATCGGACCAAGTCAAAATGAAAAATATTTATTTTTACCAAATAGAAACTACGCTTTCAATCCTGATGGTGTTACAATATGGGGTATGGGTATAGAACATGGTAACCTTATACAGATAGCAAGTGGTGGGGATATGAATATTGCCGGAAATTTAACAATGGGAAATAGTATAGTACCTATAGGTATAGGAACTGTTCCATTCAAAAACATAGATATTAGTGGTATAAATTTTAGGAGTGTTTATGAGTATTCAATATTCTATAAAAATAAAAAGCACCCCTCTCCTTTATCAGAACCAGCTGTTAATATTAGTTATTGTACAGCTGACAGTGGAATTATATTTATTGGGTATGATAGTGGGCTTGGGTCAAATGAAAATTCGCCTTATCCTAAGGTAGAAAATTGCACTGTTAGAGATCTAAGTTCTTGGGGGGTTGATCTTCCAATGTATGGCATTCCAAGTGGGATGGGTGCTGATTCGGAGACTATTGTTATTTTAGGACAAAATGATATTAACAGTGATGTTTGGGTAAATTGTGATGCACTTGTAAGTCCTAGTTTATACGAATTTTTCTCTTCTCCAAGACGTAATCGTTATTTAGATGTTAATCAACCTTTTATTGGAGAGCCGGATGATGATAACGCTGTAGTAGGTCCTGATGATTTTTATGAAGACACCTTATATCCAATAATGTTTGGAGGGGCGCATTTAGGAAATGGAAAGGCTGCAGGAGCGCATCCGCTTGTTGCTACAATGGGGAGCCTTGAGTATTTTGTTAATCATTATCTTACTACTCCTGATTCGCCTGATTGGGACCAAAGGGCAGATTTTGATAATGACGGTGTAGTTACCCTTAAGGATTTTGCAGAACTTGCTAATAGGTGGTACAGAACAGAATCAGGGTTAATCGCAAAGTTTACTCCCTTTATAGATAAGTGTATTTCAGAAAAAGCAATGAGTGGCGAACCTCATTACAGAAGATTATTAGAAGATATGAGCAACGTGGTGGGCTGAAGCTCGCACTGCTGGTATTATAGGACATTGAGGGCTCGTGGCCACCCTGCAGGAGTTGACAGTAAACACTGGTTAAATGACAGGAGATATTGGAATGTTGAAGGATTTTCAAGGTCAGTTGGGGGATTTGGGGATTAAGATCGGGCCTATCGGCGTTGAGGTCTCCGGGTCGTACAAGGTCGTAAAGTATGCCCCGACGGATGATTCGGAGGTTATACGGGTGGACCTGAGTCCCGATGTCAAGAAGGAGCAGATAAAGGTTCGCCTTGTCGAGCCGGGGATTCTCGAGATAGAGTGGCCGAGGATCAAGGGCCAGGGGCAAGATATCCCGGTGGAATAGCCCCCCAGCGCCCGGCGGGCCCACGAGGTCGGAAAGGGACCCGCAGATTGCATCCTGAAGGTTTTGATACTGTTCAAGACAACCGCGTGCAGGTAGAATGTGTTCTCGAGCGCACCGGATGTCATTCCGAGCGCAGTCGATGTCATTCCGAGCGCAGTGGATGTCATTCCGAGCGCAGTCGAGGAATCTATTCAAACAGACCCCTCGATCCGCCTTCGGCGGACTCGGGGTGACGGTTGGACGTGTTCGCTGTGCTCACTTCCGCCTTCGGCAAGGCTACGGCGGACAAGCCAGTCGAAATGACGGGGTGCCGCTTTGGGCCGGAGATGCGTTTATCGCTTCCGGGCTAACAGCAGACGCATTTTTGAAAGGAATTCAGTAATGCCTAAAAAGCTCAGTTTCGTTGTCTTCAAGGATGTTCGCAGGAGGTTCACGAGCAATTTCATCAGTATCAACAAGCAGGGGGGCTTCGCCTTTAACGCCGGGTTCTACAGGAAGAACGACCTAAAGCACTATTCGCACGTCGTTCTCAGTTACGATGCGGCGAATAAGGCGGTCGGGTTTCAATTTGCCGCCGCAGGCAAGAAGATGCCTGGGTGGAAGCTCACGCACGTGGCCAACTCGGGGAACGTGATAGCCCGCTCGTTCTTCAACGGCTGGGGCCTCGACCCCGTGGCCCTTGCGGGCAGATACGAGCCGACCGAGTACACAGACCCCAAACTCGGCAAGCTCTTTTACATTGTGCTGCGCAAACCTGACCACAGTAACCAAGTGTAACTTGGGCTTCTTACAAACCGCGCAGAATACAGAATCCATTGTCACACTGCCCTGTTTTTTCTTTGTGCTCCGTCGGGACGGCGGACTTGCAGCTTTGTGCCTTCGCGGCTATAATCCTCGCCCATGAACGTGCGCAGTGCGAAGATCTCTGATGTCGAGGCGATTCACGGCCTGATTAGCTCCTATGCCGAGAGGGACCGGATGCTCTTTCGCTCGATAGCCGACATCTTCGAGAATCTGCAGACCTTCACCGTAGTCGAGGCCGAGGAAAAAGTCGTGGGCTGTTGTGCACTGGAAGTCATCTGGGCCGACCTGGCGGAGGTCAAGTCGCTGGCCGTTGACCAAGCCAACAAGGAGAAAGGCATCGGGCGATTGCTCGTGAGCGCCGCAATCGACCAGGCCCGGCTGCTCGAAGTGCCGAGGCTCTTCGCACTAACATTGGAGGCGGAATTCTTTGAGAAGCTCGGGTTTGAAGTCGTCGAGAAGGATACCCTTCCGATGAAGGTCTGGAGCGACTGTGCCCGCTGTCCGAAACAGGAAAATTGCGACGAAACAGCGGTAATAAAGCCCGTGGAATAGCCAATATCGCAGATCCGCCCTCGACGGAATCAATTATCAATCATCACTACTCAAACTGGCCGGTTTGCTTTGTCATACCTGCGAAAGCAGGTATCCAGTTGGCCCCGCCAACCCGGGGGGAAGTGTGGCGCGTGAGTGGATTCCCGCTGGAGTTTACCCCCTGGGGGCGGGAATGACACACTGTGCTGTATTGCTGTCCCATAAGGACTTATCGTGCCGTCCCCAGGGGACCGGTCAGTTTGAGATCAATAATCAATTCTTTTCAGCCGACCTGCCGTCTCTGGAATACCGCCACCGCCAGCGCCAATACCGCCGCAGTATAGCATAGCGTATAAGAGGCGACTATCCCGATGTACGCCGGCGGCACGCGATGCTCCTCGTAAATCGCGTCGCTCACCCAGAATATCTGCAAATCCGGCACCAGATACTTTCCTATTTTCGCCCACAAATGCACATCCTCAAACCTGGCAAAGACATAGGCGCTGACCAGTCCCAACAGGAAAATCCCGATACAAGCCGAGAGCGTTACAACAATATTGAACCTCGCGGACAGCGCCACCGCCAAGGCCACGATTATCGTCGCGCCAAACAATAGCAGTATGGATGCATAGATGTCGTCGGCATTGATCCGGTTATTGGCGGGGTTGAATTTCCACTCCTGGTCGATGAAACATAAGAACACTATTGCCAACGTGCCCAATATGCCCGTCAGCACGACGGCGGTCGCGGAAAACCTCCAGTCATAAGCGTAGTTGAAAAAAGCACTTAACGAAATGACCAGCCCCAGAACTACGCCTGCCGCGCTCAGAACCGTCCAGTCGTGCGCATCGGCTGCGCTCTCAAGCACGCCGTGTCTAATGGCCATCAACAGTGCGATTGTGCAGACATAATGCGCCAAAGCCACCGCAGCAGCGACGCCGATAAACTTTGCGATGATAAATATCGGACGTTGCACCGGCTTGCTCAGAACCGTAATTATCGTCTTGTTCTCCACCTCTTCGGCTACCGCCCCGGACGCCGAGAAAATTGCGATGAACAAGCTGGTCAGAAACAGCGTAGATAACCCTAATTCGCGCAGGAGCTTGTTGTCGTCGCTCAGTGAGTACATGGTCAGGGACGGGCTCAGAAAGAATAAGAGCAATGCGGCGACAATGATGATGGCATAAATCGGCTGCCTGAGTGTTTCTATGAAGGTATTCTTTGCTATTGTAAATAACTTGCCCATCTTTCTGAATCACTCCATGGCAACCGCCCGCATCCCCGGGCACACCGTGCTTCGGGTGAACGCGGAAGCTTAAATTATTGTAATTGTCCCTGTACGAAACATACTGTGTGTTGTTATAGTACAAAACTTGCAGCCTGTAAAGCGACCGTCCATACTCAGACTGATACGGTTTCTGATAGTCCTTTGTTCGGACTCGTCCCCTGGGGACTCGTCCCCTGGACACTGGTGCACTCGAGGTAAGCGATGACAATGACGTCGAAGCGTCCTGAACACGTGGCGTGGGCATCTTTGCTGTTGAGCGTCGTTTTTTTCGGCGTGACCTTCCTGATCGGGCGATGGAGCGGCTTTTTTGCCGTCTCCGCCATAAGCTGGCTCAGCCTCTCAGCCGTTTTGATTTGGGTTGTC
>DATEBC010000381.1:0-2773 GCA_035288065.1 Sedimentisphaerales bacterium
GCAGCACAAGGCGATGAAGCCGCAATCGCATGGGCCGGCCTGCGAATACTCAATGGCGACGGCGTCGATGAAGCGATCATACAGGCCCTGAAATCGGCAGAAGACGACCTGCGGCCGGAACTGATAAACGTCCTGACCGACCGCCTCTGCACCTCGGCTCTACCTGCATTCCTTGAGGAGGCACGCCACCGCAACCCCGCCGTGGCACGCGCAGCCCTGAGGGGCATCGGCGCGCTGGGCAATTGGGAGGGTCTGCCGAAGGTCATTGATCAGCTCGTGGAAACATCCGATCAAGCCGTCAGAGAAGATGCCCTCCGCGCCGTCATCGCCATTACTCGCAGAAGTATAGCTCGGCACGAATCAGAGATTACCGGCTTGATACTGCAGCGACTTGACGATGTCGATTCCGTCCCGGCCAAATGTGCTTTAATGCGAGCGCTGCCCGCTGCGTCCTGCGAGGCCTCTTTGAAATGGCTCCAGGACGCATCGACCGACGCCGACGGGCAAATCCGAGATGCCGCCGTGCGGGCAATTGCCGACTATCCCGACCCCGCCGCCGCTGAGGTCTTGTTGAACATCTTCAAATCGGCACAGGACAAGACGCATCGCATCATCGCCCTGCGAGGATGCATTCGCCTGTGCAAATCCACCGATATCCCCATCCGGACAGCGATGAATTTGTACAAACAGGCAATGACGCAGGCCGAGACGCCCGCCGAAAAAAAGCTCATCCTCTCAGGCCTGGCCGAGACGCCCCATCCAGATGCGTTGCGAATGGCTCTTGAGGCGACCGACCAGCCTTCCGTAAAAGCCGAGGCATCTCTCGCCGCCATCGCCTTAGCGCAAAGGACTTGCGCCATAGATCCTGCTCTTGCATCTACTGCCGCACGAAAAGTCCTGTCCGACCCGGAATTGGCCAATTTACATTCCCAGGCACGCACGGTTATCGATACGATCGGGAAATTCGAGGATTTCATCGTCGCCTGGCAGGTGGCCGGACCGTATATCAAAGACGGCAGCAATTACAGTCAGCTTCTCAATATGCCATTCGATCCGGAAGCTCGAGACAAGCCCGTGCGGTGGCGGCTGGTCGGGGCGGGGACAAATCCAGAAAAGCCTTACCTCGTCGATCTGCTCGCCCTCTTCGGCGGCGACCAGCGAGTCGCTTACGCCCGAACCTGGATAAATGCCGGCAAGGGCGGCCAATACACGCTCAACATCGGCAGCGACGACGGCGTCAAGGCATGGCTGAACGGCAAGCTCGCCCACACAAACGACGCCGCCCGCGCAGCCGTTGCCGATTCCGATAAAGTCCCCGTTACGCTGAACGACGGATGGAACTGCCTCATGCTCAAGATCACGCAAAACGTCCTTGCGTGGGAATTTAGTGTCCGCCTCACTGCCGCCGACGGCGCCAAAATCGAGAGGATTGAAGTTGACTGTCTCGGCCGCGAATCTGAGGAGCTCAAATAATTAGGTTGCAAACCTTGTTGGGCTAAGCAAAAATTATAGAGTTCACGACTTCGCGATAACATAAGGCAATTGATTGATTTGGAGACAAGTTTATGAAAAACGATGTTAAAAAAGCGATATCACGTCGAAGATTCCTATCAAATTCCGCCCTGGCCGCCTTTTCCTTTCATTTAGTTCCAAGCCGCGTCTTAGGGGCGGACGCACCGAGCAACAAACTCAATATTGCAGGAATCGGTGTCGGCGGAATGGGCGCCGGCAACTTGAGCCAATGTGAAATGGAGAATATCGTCGCATTGTGCGATGTTGACAGCAAGTATGCAGGGGGGACCATCAGAAAATACCCGAAAGCAGCCGTGTACAAAGACTACCGTGTCATGTTCGATAAGCAGAAGGACATCGATGCGGTGGTCATCGCAACGCCGGACCATACTCATGCCGTCATCACTATGGAGGCGATGATGAGGGGCAAGCATGTATATTGCCAAAAGCCCCTGACCCATACGGTCCATGAAGCGCGAATGATAACCGAGGCCGCACGCAAATATAACGTCCAGACTCAGATGGGCAACCAGGGTCACTCCTCCGAGCAGATCCGGTTATTGAAGGAATGGCTTGCCGACGGCGCTATCGGAGACGTCAGACAGGTTTACGCCTGGACCGACAGACCCGTCGGCGGCGATCCCTGGTCGAATTTTGACGTCAAGGCCAGGGCGAAAGAGACGCCGCCCGTGCCCGAATCTCTCGACTGGGACTTGTGGCTTGGGCCTGTGCCCTACAGGCCTTACCATCCTGATTATCATCCGTTGAAGTGGCGGGCGTGGCTTGACTTCGGAACCGGCGCTTTGGGCGATATGGGCTGTCACATAATCGACCCTGCTTTCTGGGCGCTGGACCTCGGCGCGCCCGAGAGCATCCAGGCCACTTCGACCCATTGGGAGAAAGAAGTCAGCTCCGAGACGTTCCCCAGGGCATCCATCGTTCGATACAAATTTCCGGCCCGAGGCAGCCGGCCCCCAGTAGAATTGACCTGGTACGACGGCAGGCTCCTGCCCCCGATCCCGGATGAATTCGAGAAGGGGCGAAAATTCCCGGGCAGCGGCGCGCTGATTATCGGCGACAAGGGCCTTATGCTCCACGGCTCGCACGGAGCCGGAGGCCTGCGGATCGTGCCTGAAACAAAAATGCGGGAATACAAACAGCCTGAAAAGACAATCCCCAGAGTAAAAACCAGCCACGAAGGCGACTGGCTGCGAGCTTGCAAGGAAGGCAAAGACGCCACGCCTGCAAGCTCGAATTTCGA
>DATEBC010000382.1:0-2291 GCA_035288065.1 Sedimentisphaerales bacterium
CCTCGCGCACGGATGCGCCGGATTCGGCCCTGGTGCTGATCGATGTTGCGGGAGAAACCTCCGATTCTGTAGGCACGGCTGCGCAGAAGTTCGGCCCGCAATACCGGACAACCGCCGCTTTAACTATCGGGGCAACCGCGAAAAGTAGGGTGTGCAAAATCGCCTTTCATTTTGCACACCAACCCGCTCAATCGAGGGAGACCGGCCTGCCGAGGTCTAAACAGCGTGGGCAAAATCAAAGCGGATTTTGCACACCCTACTTTTCGCCGCTGCGTCTATGGGAGCATCTCGCCGTCAAACTTGTCCTGAACACTATTTCCACCGCGACTATGGTGCGGATGGATCGCGTTATAGGCAACGCGATGGTCTGGCTGTCGCCGAGCAACAAGAAGCTCATCGACCGAGGCAGCCGCCTGATTTCGCAGCAGACCGGGTGCGCCTACGAGCAGGCGTGCATCGAGCTGCACGTGGCGATGGAAGAAGTGCAACTGCGCCGGGAACAGGCCGAAGAGGTCCCGTCGCCCGTTGCGCTGGCTATCGAGAGGATCAAAGCAAAACAAGACAAAAACTGAGGACGCGAACTACCCGGCTTCTCCGTAAGTCACTCGGGGTACAACAGATATTTCTTTCGGATTTGCAGAAACGCTTCGAGCTTGTCCTGCCAGCTTCTTTTGAGGTTCTGGAGCGAGGAGCCATTTATAATTGCGTTGCGGACGTCGGCGGCGCCGCACAGCCGGTCGAAATGGCTCGCCCTGAACTCGAATTGGCCCGGGTACATCCGATGGATTTCATTGACGATGAGGATGCCGGCCCAATAGGGTTCGAGCAGGTCTCTCTGCGTTATCGTGATCTCGGCCCCGTGACATCGCTCGCCCGCGTACTTCGAGGCGCTGGGCGTGAAACTGACCGGCTGGAATCTGATGCCTGGCAAGCTCAGCTTGTTGAGCCGGGCCGCCAGGTCGTCGGCGTCGATCCACGGCGCCCCGAACTGCAGGAACGGCTTGCCCGTGCCCCTGCCCTCGGAGACGTTGGTCCCCTCGAGGAGGCACAGGCCGGGATAAACAGCGGCGGTCTCCAAATCGGTCATATTCGGCGAGGGTTTTATGAAACGCAATCCCGTCCGGTCGTACCAATCGCCGCGGCGCCAACCCTGCATAGGCGCGACAAAAAGGTCGGCCTTGACGCCGCCGGCGAGCCAGCCCTGCCCGTTGAACATCTTCGCCAATTCCGCTATGGTCATTCCGTGACGAACTGGGATCGGATACAGCCCCACAAAGCTCGCAAACTCCGGCTCCAGGATGTTACCCTCGACCACCAGCCCGTTGATCGGATTGGGCCGGTCGAGAACGACGAATCGCTTGCCGTTCTCCGCCGCCGCCGCCATCGCCAGTGACATCGTATATGTGTAGGTATAGAAACGAGCGCCGACATCCTGAATATCGAAGACGAGCACATCGACGTTCTCCAGCATCTCGGCCGTAGGCTTAACGGTCTTGCCGTACAGGCTGTAAACGGGCACATCATGCGTCTCGCCGGTTTGGCTGTCGATTCTTTTGCCCTCCGCTTCAGTGCCCCGCATACCGTGCTCCGGGCCGAACAACGCCGCTATCTTCACGCCCTCCATATCGCCGAACACGTCCGTTATGTGCCGGCCTTGGCTGTTGCACGCGGTGTGGTTGGTGATAATGCCGATGCGTTTGCCCCGGAACAACTGCTCATAAGAGGCGACGTTGTCCAGGCCGGTCTTGACGCCGGCACAACAGGCGCCAAGCGACATTGTTAAAACCAGAATTGCTGTTGCTTTCACGAATCTCATGCCTGGTTTTTTCTTGGTCACTTCCGGCTCCTATGCCTTTTTTTGTCCTCTTGCGAGTAGTAGTATTTGTTTGCAGACGCTTTTGCAGACGTGTAGCAGTGAGAATCTTACCGGCACGAGGCTGGGGAGCTGGAAGTCGCTTGCTATGCTTAGGGAGTAGTCGTCGCCGAGGGTTTGGATCTTTTCTCTGTCGCCGCAGCCGAAGTTCATTGCCTTGGCTTGGTTCACTATTGGCAGGTCTTCGGGGTTAATGCCGACCAGTTCGCTGCATACGATTTCACAGGCGATTGGGTCTTGTCCTGCGATCAGCCAGCCGAGGCCTCTGGTTCTGCCGCGGATCGGTCCGCGGCCGTCCATTGCAGCGACGCCGTCGATAATCGTCAGGCCCGGCGCGAGGTACTTGTATATTTCGATGAGCAGTCGGCAAAAGTCCTCGGTCTTTCCTCTTGAGAAGTGCCAGAGGGCCTTTCGCTTG
>DATEBC010000383.1:0-3655 GCA_035288065.1 Sedimentisphaerales bacterium
CAGCCATCGTTTGCTACTCTGCGAAGTTTCTACTGCTACTCTGCGAAGTTCGCTACTTAGCACGAGTCTGAGAAGTTCGCTACGCAGCCCGAGTCGCTGCGCAGCACGAGCTGCTCAGAAGGCTCCGGCGCTGTGCGTGGAAACGGCAGCGTGGAGGGCTGTCCGCCGAAGGCGGATTTGGGCGGCGCTATGCTGTATCGCCGCCGGCGGTCTGGCGGCTGAATCTGGGGCGGGAGGCGTTAGGAGCGATGAGGTGCGCAGGCAGTTCGACACGCTCGGCGAGATGATCGAGCAATTTCAAAATGATAAGGCGGTTCGCCCGCCTGCGGCGGGGGAGTCTGTTGCGGGGCAGGTCTTTGAGGGCGAATCACTTATTCTTGGCGGCGACCGCGATCCTGTTGACGTTGTGGTGCGTCGGACCAAGGCGCTGCTGAGGCATATAAAGTCGATGGCGGGGGCGCTCCGCCGAAAAGGCGGATCGGATGAGGAGGCGCGGCTTGGCCGGTTGGAAAGCGACAACGCGATGGTTTCGCTTGACGACGGCGAGGGGCGGTGAACGACTTTGACCCATGCCGGCTGCCCAATGGGCGAATAGCGTTTATTTCGGAGCGTCGGATCGGGTACGGCAACGAGAAGGGTGCGCGGGCGGTCTTGGGGACGGTTCCCGTTGAGTCGGACGGGAGTGCGTATTTTGAGCTGCCGGCGGGTAAATCAGTGTATTTCCAGGCGTTGGATGAGCGGGGGCTGGCGGTCCAGTCTATGCGGTCCGATACCTACGTTCATCCTGGCGAGCGGTTGGTTTGCCGAGGCTGCCATGAGCCGCGTGCCTCGGCGCCGGGCGTTCGGGATGGATTCGCAGCGGCTTTTCGGCGGTCGCCTTCGAAGATTCAAGCGGAGGTGGACGGGTCGAATCCGTTCAGTTTTCCGCGGCTGGTCCAGCCTGTTTTGGAGCGTAATTGCGTGGCCTGCCACGAAAAGGATCCCCAGGGGACGGATTTGCGAAAGGGCGACTGGGAAAAGGATCCGAATTACAGGTACGCTTCGTACAGGAATCTTAGGGATTATACGTTCTTTTACGGCGCCACTGACAATACGTATGATCCATGGAGCGAGCCGCGAACCGTGCCGGGCAAGTTTGGCGCGCTGGGTTCGAAATTGTATGGGATTCTGGCGGCAGAGCATTACGGCTTGAATTTATCGGGCGAAGATCTTAGCCGGATTGCGTTGTGGCTTGACTGCAATTCGGACTTTTTCGGGGCTTATGAGGATACGCAGGCCCAGGCGCGGGGAGAAGTTGTGCGGCCGGGGCTGGAGTGATGCCTTATGGCTGACTCGTGCTACGCAGCGGCTTCGCAGAGTAGCAACTTCGCAGAGTAGCACTCGTGCTTCGTAGCAACTTCGCAGAGTAGCAGAGGCTTTGATGGTACGCCCACGGGCCACAAGCAAATGGCTAGGCCATGGCTTAACCAGAAATATAGGGAAAAATTTCTTGCTGTACTATTGGCAATTTCTTATTGTTGCCATCAACTTTTCCTTGTCGTTGGTGGAAAAGTAAGAGTCTGGAGCTGTCAATAGGGTATTTGCCGCTCAGAGAGGCCGATGGCTTAGTCTGAGCTTTCCCTGCGGCTCCGGGACGGTCTATACAGAAAATCTCAGGAGGACTGACATGCCGAGGCGGAAAGACATCAGCAAGGTAATGATTATTGGGTCAGGCCCCATCATCATAGGGCAAGCGTGCGAGTTTGACTATTCGGGGACTCAGGCCTGCAAGGCCCTTCGCAGCCTGGGGTACAAGATTGTGCTGGTCAATTCGAATCCGGCGACGATTATGACCGACCCCGGGATGGCTGATGTAACTTACATCGAGCCTCTGAACCTTGAGACAATGACGAAGATCATAGCAAGGGAGCGTCCGGATGCGCTGCTGCCGAACCTGGGGGGGCAGTCGGGGCTGAATCTAAGTTCGGAGCTGGCCGGGGCCGGGGTGCTTGAGAAATACGGCGTTCGCGTGATTGGCGTTCAGATCGATGCGATTAAGCGGGGCGAAGACCGTCAGGCATTCAAGGATACGATGAACAAGCTTGGCATAGATATGCCGCGAAGTCGTATCGCGCACAGTCTGAAGGAGGCTGAAGAGGCCATCAAGGAGATCGGTCTGCCGTGCGTTATCCGGCCGGCATATACTATGGGGGGAACAGGTGGAGGCTTTGCGTACAATATGCAGGAGTTCCGTCCGTTGGCCGAGCGAGGACTGCTGGCGAGCCTTGTGCATCAGATTCTTGTGGAGGAATCGGTGCTCGGCTGGGAGGAGCTGGAGCTGGAGGTAGTGCGCGACAGCAAGAATCAAATGATTACAGTCTGCTTCATCGAGAACGTCGATGCAATGGGCGTGCACACGGGCGACAGCTTCTGCACGGCGCCGATGCTGACAATCAGCGAAGAGCTTCAGAAGCTATTGCAGAAATACTCTTACGATATCGTGGAAGCCATTCAGGTCATCGGCGGGACCAACATTCAGTTCGCGCACGATCCCAAGACGGGCCGCGTAGTGGTAATCGAGATCAATCCGAGGACGTCCCGGTCTTCGGCGCTGGCGTCGAAGGCGACGGGCTTTCCGATTGCGTTTATTTCGTCGCTTCTGGCCGGGGGGCTTACGATGGATGAAATACCTTACTGGCGCGACGGGACGTTGGAGAAGTACACGCCATCAGGCGACTACGTCGTCGTCAAATTCTCTCGCTGGGCATTTGAGAAATTCGAGGGTCTCGAAGACAAGCTCGGAACACAGATGAAGGCCGTCGGCGAGGTAATGAGCATCGGCAAGACTTACAAGGAGGCATTCCAGAAGTCGATTCGGTCACGGGAAGACGGACGATACGGGCTTGGGTTCGCAAAGAACTATAATAAAAAGTCGCTTGAGGATTTGATGCGCATGCTTGTCGAGCCGTCCAGCGAGAGGCAATTCATAATGTACGAGGCGCTGCGTAAAGGCGCCGGCGTGGAATCCTTGTTTGAGCTGACGCACATCAAGGCGTGGTTTATCGAACAGATGAAGGAATTGGTGGAGCTGGAAGAGAAGATCTTGAAGTACAAAGGCAAGGCCCTGCCGGACAAGCTGCTTATTCAGGCGAAGAAGGACGGATTTGCGGACCGATATTTAGCCAAGCTTCTTGGCGTGAGCGAGGGGGAAATCCGGTCGCATCGCAAGAAGCTCGGCGTTGTCGAGGGGTGGCATCCGGTGCCGGTTAGCGGGGTCGAGGATGCGGCGTACTACTACTCCACGTACAACGCGCCGGATGTAACGGAAGTCTCGCCGAACCGTAAGGTGATGGTGTTGGGCGGCGGGCCGAACCGCATCGGGCAGGGCATTGAGTTCGACTACTGCTGCGTGCACGCGGCCTTTGCCCTGCGCGACGAGGGGATCGAGTCGATCATGGTCAACTGCAATCCGGAGACGGTATCGACGGACTACGATACGTCGAACAAATTGTACTTCGAGCCTCTGACGGTTGAAGACGTGCTGAGTATCTACCAAAAAGAGAAGCCCGAGGGCGTGATCGTCCAGTTCGGCGGACAGACGCCGCTCAACCTGGCCAAACAGTTGGAACAGGCGGGGGTCCGGCTCCTGGGCACCTCGTCCAAGTCGATCGACCTG
>DATEBC010000384.1:0-4289 GCA_035288065.1 Sedimentisphaerales bacterium
TCCGCAATAATGCATGGAGCGACCTTGACGGAACCCGCAAGCCTTCTCTGCCCACACCCGAAATAGGCGGACTCCAACTGCCCGAAATCCGCCTCCACCCGGACGCCCTGACTACTGGCACACTCAGTCTCAAAGACGAGCGGCTGAAAACAATCGGCGCCGACGCCTACACACGCCCAAAATGATCTGCATCATTTGCCATTCGCACACCGTTTTGCTATAATATTGCAGCTCGCTTATTGAGCGGTCCGATAGAGGCAACGTAAACCACGTTACTCAAACTGACCGCTTTTGGCTCAGATTTTAACGTAACTACAGTTCTGACAACAGGATAAGAGTATTTGTCATTCCTGCACAAGCAGGAATCCAAGTATATGAAAAACCGTGTTAATCTGTGTAAATCCGTGTCAAGAAAGCAGAATCGGTCAGATTGACCACGTTATATATAGGGCAAGGACTGTGCGTAACCACATCGAGCCGATCTTCTTGATAGCGATGCTGCTCGTCTGTTGCATCTCTCAGGCAGCCGACCTGCCCGAAAACCTTGCGCCCAAAGCAAAAATCTCGGCTGATTCGCAGTATAGCAACGACTACGACCCGAAGTTCGTAGCCGACGGCCAAATCCCCAATGCCGATGCCAAAGACGACCCCGGCAAGGCCTGGTGTGTCCAGGGCAATACCCATCGAAACGGAGCCGAGCTGGTATTCCAGTGGGACAATTCTGTCCCTGTCGCCGAAATCGTTTACTACGCTCGAACCGCATGGTTCCTCAACGAAGGATGGAAAGACTACGAAGTCTATCACGATGACCAAGCAGAACCGCTGGTCAAAGGCCGGCTCGAAATGAAGCACGGCCCGCAGCAAATCGCCTTCCCGCAGTTGCAATCCATCCGAACCCTAAAGCTCAAATTCACAAGCTCCTACGGCGGATTCAATCCCGGGGCATCCGAAATCCAGGTCTTCCCCACAAAGCTCAACGCCCAACAAGTTGAGAAGCTCAACGAAATCTCGCTCCTCCAGAGTAATCCTTACTACAAAAAGGACCTCGAATTACAGCAGGCCTCCGGATCACGCAAACTCGAAGAAGACCTCAAATCCGCCAAACTCGGATTCCACTCACTCCTCGTCGTCCAGCGTCACCCAATCCAGCCGAGCCACGTTTATACCTATCACAATGAAGGCTTCTCACCCGGAGGCGGACTGTGCGTCTATACCCCGCGCGAAAATGAGCTGCACCAACTCGTCGCCTCGCCAAAGGGCCAGATACTCGACTGCGACCTTTCCTACGATGCAACCGAAATACTCTTTAGCTGGCGAAGGAACGACTCAGATTTCTATCAGCTATATCGCATCAACACAGACGGCACAGGCCTAAAACAAATCACAAACCACGACAGCTACAACTTCAACGCCTGCTGGCTCCCGGACGGCTCAATCGTCTTCCTCTCCACCCGCAAGCCCGCCTTCGCGTACTGCTGGACATCGCCGGTAGGCATTCTGTATCGGATGGACCGCGAAGGCCAAGACATCCGCCGCCTCTCCGCCAACTATCTCAATGACTTCACTCCAAGCGTAATGAACGACGGCCGGATAATCTACGGCAGATGGGAATACGTCGATAGGCCCGCAATCCCTATCCAGAGCTTGTGGACAATCAATTCCGACGGAACCAAACTCGCCGTCTATTACGGCAACCGCGTCCTCAGCCCCGCAACGTTCATCGAGCCTCAGCCAATCCCCGGCGATACCGCAATCCTCTGCACGATGACCGCACACAATGGACCCTGCCGCGGCGCTATCGGAATAGTCCAGCCCAACCTCGGAGTGAACGCCCAGCAGGCAATCCGAAACCTGACCCCCGAAATCGATATCGGAAAAGTCGATCAGGGATCCGGCAACCACGTCACAGGCCCTTATGAAAGCCCTTACCCGCTCGACAGCGAACTGTTTCTTGTCTCAAGAGATGGAACAATCCTGCTGCGTGATTATGACGGCACTAAGCAGATAACCGTCCTCGCCGGCAAAGACGGCATGGGCTTCTATAACGCCCGTCCAATCCTCGCAAGGCCCAAGCCCCCCGTCCGCCCGTCAATCCTTCCCGAAGAAACCGACAAATGGGCCACCGTGATAATGCAGGATGTCTATAACGGACTCGAGCCGCACGTCAAGCGAGGCGAGATAAAAGAGATTTGTGTCGTCCAGGAAATCGAAAAGAGCAAAATGGCCGACACGAAATACCGCGCCTTCGGCTTCCAGTTCCCCGTCGTCTCCTGCGGCGCCACCTACGCCCCCAAGAAAGTCTGGGGCTATGTCCCCGTTGCCGAGGACGGCTCGGCCTCCTTCAAGGTCCCCGCTTACCTGCCCCTCTACTTCATGGCAATCGACGCCCAGGGACGCGCTCTCCAGAGAATGAGAAGCTTCACAAACTTCATGCCGGGCGAAATTCAAGGCTGCGTAGGATGTCACGAACCGCGTAGTCACAGCCCGGCCGGGAAGGCACGACCGGCTGCAACGGCCCGCAATGCCGCCCCGCCGCAGCCGCCAACACCGCCCGAATGGGGCCTCTGCGGCTTCAGCTATGCAAAAATCGTCCAGCCCGTTCTTGATAAACATTGCGTTACCTGCCACGGCGGCCCAACTCCGCCCAAAGAGGTCGATCTAAGCGGCGACCAGACCGACTTCTTCAACGTCTCTTATGAAATACTCGCGCGACAGGGCCAACCGGGCCAGAATCCTTACACCAAATTGATTCCAACCTTCAACGGCCTGGAAGAGAACATTCTCATCATTACCCCCCGAACCTGGGGCTCCCCCGCCAGCAAGCTCGCACAAATCATTCTTGCGGGTCATCCCGACCAGGAAGGCCGGCCGCGCATAAACCTCAGCGACGCGGAACGCCGCCGAATCCTCGCCTGGATCGACCTCAACGTCCCCTACTACGGAACGAGCCTGTCCAACTACTACGAACGTATCGGATGCCGCCAGATGATCCCCGATGATTTCGAGGCCGTCTTTCAGCAAGTCGCCCGCAAACGCTGCGCCTCCTGCCACAAGGCCAACAACGACGGAGTTGTCCAAGTCCCCCGAAAAGACTGGCTGAGAATAACCAACCCGAACCTGAACAAATTCCTCCTCGCCCCTCTGGCCAAAACCGCCGGCGGAACGCAGACCTGCGGAACCGCAGTATTCGAATCCACAGACGACCCCGACTACCAGACGATACTCAAAACGTTTGAGCCGCTGCACGAGATGCTCCGAGAGCAGCCCCGTATGGATATGGCCGGAGCAGAGAACCCAGACCCCTGCCTCGTTAAGGCCCCCTGAAAAAGGAACATCAACGCACTAATTTGTCTGAACCCAGCGAAAGGAGCAAACCTGATGACCGGGACAAATTCACTACTATTGATCGCCCCGATCCTGCTAACCGCTTGCGTCACGCCGCGTCGCGCCGCCGATTTCCCGCTCGTCGATTATCACGTCCACTTAAAAGGCGGGCTGACGCTCGATCAGGCAATCGAAATCTCCGAGAAGAACGGCGTTAAATTCGGAATCGCCCAGAATTGCGGCCTCGGCTTCCCCGTAACCGACGACGCCGGAGCAATGCAGTTCATCGAGATGCTCCAGGGACGAGACGCCTATATTGGCATGCAGGCCGAAGGCCGTGAATGGCTCGGCCTCTTCTCAAAGGACGTGATAGCCCGCTTCGACTACGTCTTCACCGACGCCCTGACCTTCACAGACGACAAAGGCAGGCGAACCCGCCTCTGGATGAAAGACGAAGTATTCGTCGAAGACAAGCAGACCTTTATGGATATGTACGTCGATAGAATCGTCTCAATCATAAGCAGCGAGCCGATCGACATCTTCGTAAACCCCACCTTCCTGCCCGAGTGCATCCAGGATGAATACGATGCCCTCTGGGCCGAGCAGCGAATGGCAAAGGTTATCGACGCCGCCGTCAAGAGCGGCGTGGCAATCGAGATCAACGCCCGCTACCAAATCCCGAGCAAGACATTCATAGTCCAGGCCAAGAAAGCCGGCGTCAAATTCGCCTGCGGAACAAACAACGGCGGAAAAGAACTCGGAAACCTCGAATACTGCAGAATAATGATCAGAGAATGTTCCCTGACTAAGAAGGACTTCTTCGACCACAAAAAAGACCGCAAAAAACGCACCCAGCGTCAAAACCAAATCCGCTAATCCGCACACTCCAGAAACCTTGCAATACGCCTTCTAATTACTCAAACTGACCGTTTTGGGGTCAGATTTTAATCTAACTACAGTTGTGA
>DATEBC010000385.1:0-8250 GCA_035288065.1 Sedimentisphaerales bacterium
CCCCGGGGGCCAGCCCGCCCTGGAGTATCTCGTCCCAGCCGACCAGCCGTCGCCCCTTGTTCGTCAGGAACGCGTCCATCTGCTTGATGAACCAACTGTGCAGCTCGTGCGCGTCCTTGAGTTTCAATCGCTTCATCTGTGCCTGCATTTCACCGTCGCCGGCCCAGAGCCCCGTATCGGCCTCGTCGCCGCCGATATGAATGTCCCTGCTGCCGAACAACTCGATAACCTCGCTCAGCACGTCCTGCAGAAAGGCAACCGTCTGCGGACGCGGCGCAATCAGGCCCTTGGTCTTACCCCACCGCTGCTCGGGCGGCAGCTCGGCCAGATGCCCCGTGTTGATGCCCAGCTCCGGATAGGCCGCGATCGCCGCCCCGGTATGGAACGGCATCTCGATCTCCGGGATAATCGTGATGTGCCGAGCCGCCGCGTAGCCGACTACCTCGCGAATCTCGTCCTGCGAATAGTGCCCGCCGACGTATTGCCCGTCGTCCGTCTTGCGTCCGGAGTAGTCCATCTTCGAGCCGATCTCCGTCAGCCTGGGATACTTCTTGATTTCAATCCGCCACCCCTCGTTGTCGGTGAAATGAACTTGCAAACGGTTGAACTTGTGGATAACCATTATGTCAATGAACCGCTTAAAATCCTCGACCGGGATAAAGTGCCTCGCCGGATCGATCAGCAATCCCCGCCACTTGAATCGCGGATAGTCTGCAATACGCACGCACGGCACGCTCCATTCGATTCCTTCGACCTTCGTTTTGCTGAATATGGACGATGGGAGCAACTGTCGGAGCGTCTGGATTCCGTAGAACAATCCCGCCGGTTCGGCTGCACGAAGGTCGATTCGCCTCGGCGAAATGTCAAGCTCGTACCCTTCCTCACCGAGTTGCTCCTTGAGTCCGGCATCCAGCGACAGAACAATGGCGTTTTGGTCGGCCCCACCCTCAACAAGTTTCAAGCGAAACCCCATCGCCGGCGCCAGATAATCAATCAGTCTGCCGGCTTCTGCCTTTGCCGCACCGGCAGTGACAACGCGTGTCTCCGGACTGAAGCGAAATATACCTTCGGCGGCTTCCACGCTGACCGGATTGGGAATTATGCAGATAGTCGAGCGGACTCGTGCCAAATCCCCACCCGCCGCCAAAGTAGAACCGCAGCCAAGAATCACGCCGGCTAGAATCACATCGGTGAAAAAACGGGTTTGTCTGTTCATGGGCATATCCTTTTATGCTTGTTGATAAGCCGTTGGTTCGCAACCTTTTTGATACTCGCCCAAGCCGGCCCGGTCAAGTTCAAAATTCTCTCCGGACCAGCCGCACGATGCCCCGCAACCGCATCGACGACAAACGTCGCGATTGATGATATACTATCCCAAATGCAAACCGGAGTACGCACCGGCTGCAGAATCGAGCACCAAGTATGAAAATGACCGCACGTCAAAGGCTGATGGCTGCTTTGCGGGGCGAGCCGGTGGATCGTCCCGCCGTGAACCTGTACGAAATCGGCGGACTTGCCGCGGACCCGGACGACCCCGATCCTTTCAATGTCTATAACGACCCGTCCTGGAGGCCGCTGCTCGACCTGGCTGAGCAGCGCACCGACCTGATCAGGATGCGAAGCCCCGTCCGAAAAGACTCCCATCGAGCCTGGGGCGAAAACCGCAACGACGCAGGCATACGAGGCGATTTCTTCAAGACCGAAACCTTCGAGGAAAATGCCCGCCGGACAACGCGAACCACACTGACCATTGCCGGCAGGACAATGAATTCCACGACCCGCCGGCAGCGGGACCTCGATACCATCTGGACAACCGAGCACCTGGTAAAGTCGAACGACGACCTCCATGCATATCTTCAACTGCCCGACGAGGTCTTTGCTGAAACGATTGATATCACCCCCCTGCTCGAAGAGGAAAACAAGCTGGGCGAGCGTGGGATTGTCATGGTCGATACGGAAGACCCGATTTGTGCGGCGGCTGTCTTGTTCAGCATGGAGGATTTCACCGTCCTGGCGCTGACCGAGCAGAAGCTATTCCATCAATTGCTCGAAAAGCACGCCCGATACATTCAGGCTCGCACGGAACAAGTGTCCCGACAATTGCCCGGCCGATTATGGCGAATCTACGGCCCGGAATTCGCAACCGAGCCTTATCTGCCCCCGCATCTGTTCGACGAATACGTTCTCCGCTACACCGCCCCGATGGTGCAGGCAATTAAGCAGACCGGCGGCTTCGCACGTATCCACGTCCACGGCAAAATACGAAATGTCCTTCGTTCGATTATCCGAATGGGCGCCGACGCCATCGACCCCATAGAGCCGCCCCCACAGGGCGATGTCGAGCTGGCCTATGTCCGCAGCGAATATGGAAAGGACCTGGTCTTGTTCGGCAACATCGAGATAGCCGACATTGAAAACGCCGAAGCGACGGACTTCGAAAAGATGGTGCGCCGGGCGCTCAACGACGGGACACGCGGTCAAGGCCGAGGCTTTGTGCTGATGCCCTCGGCAAGCCCAATCGGCAGGAAAGTTGCTGCCCGGACAATGAAAAACTACGAGACAATCGTCCGCGTTGTGGAGGGCTTGTAGTCATCGCCGGGTAACTAAACATGCTGAACGATTCAAAAGGAGCAATACAACGATGCAAGAAAACGTATCGAACCCGAATATAGTCCTTTGGACTCTGCTAAGAACCATCGTAATGTCGCTGTTGCCGGCCGTATCGGCGTGCGCTGCAGTGGGCGAGAATATTGCTGCTGCGCTGCAGTTTCCAGTACCCGATCCGGGCCCTGCGAGGGCCGAGATTGCCGCCGGCAAGCTCAAGATCGAGAACAACGTCCTTGTGCTCAAATGGCAGATAGAGCAAGGCCGGCTTCACCCCATTGCCGTCGTCGATAAGCTTGCCAATACGGCCATTGACAATATGGGCGAAGCTTTTCTTGTTACTCTCGAAGACGGCCGCACGATTAAGGCTTCGGACCTCAGGATAACGGGCGGCCCTGAACTCAAATCGGTCTCGGCAAAACCGGATTCTCCCCGGCTCACTGATCATTTTGCCGGGCAGAGTATTACCGTATTTCTTTCCGACGCCGACGAGAATTTGACCATCCAGTGGCGGGCGGTCCTGCGAGACGGGGCCAACTACGTCCGCCAATTTGTCACTCTAAAGGCCGCCGGGGCGCCAATCCCCGTTAAGACCGTCACGATGGTGGAGTTAAGATGCCGTAATGCCGAAGTAGTCGGCAAAGTGGCCGGGTCTCCTGTTCTCGCCGATGGGATGTTCTTCGCATACGAGCATCCCAATTCACAAAGCTCTGTCGGCTCGGACGATTCTTCAGGCCAATCGCCAAAGCTCGTGCGGTGCAGCCTTGCTCGCAATATGACGCTGCAGCCGGATCGTCCGCTCGTTCAGTCGTCGGTGACAGGTGTTGCCCCGCCCGGCCAGATGCGAAGGGCGTTCCTCCGATACATCGAGCGCGAACGCCCCAGACCGTTCAAGCCGTTTCTCCACTACAATTCCTGGTACGATATTGCGTGGGGCGACCGGAAAATGAACGAGCAGCAGTGCCTTGAGGTTATCAGGCTGTTCGGACGGGAGATGACAGAGAAACGGAACATTGCACTTGATTCTTTCGTATTCGACGACGGCTGGGACGACAACAAGACGCTTTGGGGCTTCCACAAAGAATTCCCCCAAGGTTTTGCGCCGCTTGCCGCCCTTGCCGAACAGTACGACTCGGCCGTGGGCGTGTGGCTCTCGCCCTGGGGCGGCTACGGGCAGGCAAAGGCCGAGCGAATGGAATACGGGCGGACACAGGGCTTCGAGGCCAATCGCAACGGCTTCTCCCTGGCCGGGCCCAACTATTACGCGCGTTTTCGCGACGTCTGCGCAATGATGATCAAAGAGTACGACGTCAACTACTTCAAATTCGACGGCGTAGGAATCGGCAACGACCGCGACGGCGCCGACGACGAGTTCCTGCCCGATATCGAGGCCCTGCTCAGGCTCTGCGCCGAGCTGCGGCAGCTCAGGCCCGATGTGTATCTCAGTATCACCACGGGGACATGGCCTTCGCCGTACTGGCTGTTCTATGGCGACTCAATCTGGCGCAACGGACTCGACTGCGGCTTCCACGGCGCCGGCCCAATGCGACAGAAGTGGATTACCTATCGTGACATGATCACCTACCGAATGATAGCCCAGCGGGCGCCGCTTTATCCGCTCAATTCGCTGATGGCACAGGGCATCTGCTACGCGCAGTTAGGCACTGCGACTGAAATGGGCAACGACTTGAAGGATATAGTCGATGAAATCTGGATGCTGTTCGGCTCCGGCACGCAGTTGCAGGAGCTGTATGTCACCCCGCAGATGATGACCGCGCCAATGTGGGACGCCCTGGCCCAGGCCGCGTCCTGGTCGCGCAGAAACGCCGATGTCCTCGCCGACGTGCACTGGATCGGCGGCGATCCGGGTAACGGTGAGGTTTACGGCTACGCCTCCTGGTCGCCGCGAATGGGGATACTGGTGCTTCGCAACCCCGCCGAAAGAGCAGCGAGTCTCAGCGTCGATGCCGAAGATGCATTCGAATTGCCCTCCAACGCCCCGGCAAGCTACAGGCTTCAAAACGTATCGAAAAAAGACGAGCCCTCCGACCGCGTCACCCTCAAGGCCGGACAGCCGAACACCTTTGACTTGGCTCCCTTCGAGGCCCTTGTGTTCGAGGCCCTGCCCATAGACTGAAACGCCCTACCGATATGACCCCCGGCAAAATCTGTAACTTGTATCGCGAAGAATATCAGGATTATGATCGCCATTTATGAAACGCGGCAGTAAGCGTTTTCGTAGATAGTCACGGCGTCATCGACCGTCATCTTTACCGGCGTTATCGCGTAGAGTTTGCCCATAACGTCGAACGAGTTCTCCGCAAGCTTTCTTAACTCATCCTTCTTGACGCCGTAGTCGGAAAGCTTCTCTTCGGCCAGACCGACGTCGCTTATCAGCTTCTTCAAAGCCGCGACAAACGCCCCCGGCCTTTTCTCTTCCGGCAGGCTGTCCACGTTTTGCCCCATCGCCCTTGCCAAATCGCCGAACCGCTCCGGGCGTCTCTGCCCTATCCAACTAAAATACGCCGCCGAAAGCATAGTCAAGCCCGCTCCGTGAGGGACATTCGGATGGTACGCGCTGACCGCGTGCTCCATCGAATGATGCGATATGCAGCATGAAAGCGACTCGCATATCCCGGCGGCGGTATTGGCCCAGGCCAGCTTCGCCCGGGCCTCGATGTTGCCCCCGTCCTTAACGGCTATCGGCAGGTACTTCGTGATAAGGCTGATAGCCTCGAGCGCCAAATGGTCGCTCGTCGGCTGGCTTATCGTCGCAAGATACGTCTCCACCGAATGGCAAAAAGCGTCTATGCCGGTGTACGCCGTCATTTTAGGAGGAACACTCAGCATAAGCTCCGGATCGACTATCGACAGCGTCGGAAACGTAGAATCGTTTCCATAGCCGATCTTTTCATTCGTATCCGTCTTGGTAATCACCGTCCACGGGTCCGCCTCGGTGCCGGTCCCTGCGGTGGTGGTTATCGCAACGATAGGCAGCGCGCGATTGCCGGGCGTTTTCCTCCCGCCGCTTCCTCCGCCCATATAATCCCAGTATTTGCCGGGGTTGACCGCCATCAGCGCTATGCTCTTGGCCGAATCGATCGTGCTGCCGCCCCCAAGTCCGACCACAAAGTCGCACTTGTTTTTCTTGGCGACGGCGGCGCCCTCTTCGACGTGCTCGCAGATCGGGTTGGGCTGAATCTTGTCATATACAACCGACTCGACTCCATTGCCCTTGAGCAGGCCGACCACTCTATCGAGATAGCCCTGCCTTCTCATCGCCCCCGATACCCCGATGACAACCAGGGCCCTGCCGCCCGGAAGATACCGCGTCGTCCCAAGCTCTTCCAGCTTCCCGCAGCCAAAGATGATTCTGGCCGGCATAAAGTAAGTAAAATCCGGATTCATTCTTACTCCCTTTATAATCTCAGAATTCACTTCAGGATGAGCGCATAATACGGCTTTTGGGCACAAGAGCAAACTTCTTCTCCACAATGGCGCCGCGTAGAATGCCGCCCGCCGGAGGCGGGTTGCCTAAAAGCGATAAATCCGTCACGTGAATTTGAATACGAATCGCTACTGCAGAATCGGCGGCGAGACAACCTTGCCTGCCTTCTGTGCTAACTGTTCCTCCTCGCCGTAAGTCCCGTAAAAGGGGACATTCCCGTCCAGCCAGATATACAGTCGGAGTCGATCCTCCGGGGCCAGATTGACCTGCTCTTTATGCGTTTGGTCCCCCAACACCTTCATCAAAGGGCTCTCATCGGCGCCGATGCGCCCGGGCATGGTAACATCCTGCGTGATGCTGGCCCCACCCCACTCATACCATTTCACGTAAGGCCGCAGATTCTCGTAAGATTTGCTGAACGTCTCCTCCGGCTCGCCCGAGAGAACAAGCCGGCTCTTGCCCTGGCCTTCGCTGCCGTCGTGACACCGCACGCAGCTCTTATCGAGCACGCCCTGCACAAGCAGAGGATAGCTGAAGGGCATTGTTCCTTCCGGCCCCGGCTCAATCTTCGACGCAGGCCGCTGCATCGCCAGCAGGCCCTTTCGACCCGGCGCCGTGACGCCGCGAGGTTCGTGACAGCCGACGCAACTGCGCCGCTCGCCCGGCTGAAGATATGTAACGCTCCGCATGCTCTGAACCGCCCTGCCCTCCCCATCAACGGCTTGAAAATAGAGCGCCTTCCGGGCCGGTACGCGGAAATAGGCTGAGCCGTCCGACTCGACCGGGACTGTCCCGAGCATCATACGCGTGCTCTCAGCGTTTGCATGGCCTATTCGCGGCTGATTTACAATGTGATTGTGGGTCTTAGGAAGAACCTGGAAGATACGCAGCTCCTTGACCTGCCGCGAAGCGGGCAAAGGAAAGTGACTTCTGCGCACATCGGCAAGGACAAACTCGCCCTCGTCTCCAAGGTTCGGATCCAGCAACGAAGGAATCTTCGGCGGAACGAACCGGCGGGCCAGCGGAATCGGATACATGCAGGAGATATCCCTGTCTTCATAAAGCAACTCGAGGTTGCCGAATCTGTCGAAGTAATATAGCCCGGTGCGGGTGTCGGCCTGTACCCCCGAACCCATCCCAGGCAGCGGCTCAAAGCTGAACGCCACAAGGAAGTAATTCTCCGAGAGAGGCCAGGGGCTGTGAAAATAGCTCTTGGGCCAGCCCGGGGCCTCCGGAAAACATACTTCCGGCGTCAACACCTCTATCGAATCGAAGTCGTCCCCCCCGCTGACAGCATCGAACTTCGTAATCGCCGGGTCCACCACTACCAGCGAGCCGCCCACGTCCGCGTGGTGCGCCCCGGCGATGAATACGACCCGGCTCGATCCGGGTATCGCCCGCGGCTGGAAGCACGCGTTGATTCGCCGTGTGTAGTTGCCGAAGAGTATGGCTGGATTAGTCCCGTCCGGATTGCTGATCCAAATGCCGTGGTAGTTCGCTGCCGAGCGATCAACATAGTCCCACCGACAGTACGCAATTCGCCCGTCGTTGAGAACCCACGGATGCCACTCGCTTGTCTCGTGGAACGACAGAGTTTGAACCGCACCGCCTGAGGCGTCAATTCGGTGCAGCGTATGAGTCGGCAGCGGCTCCCATGGATTGTTGCATCGGATAAAACCTCCACGACGCGTGGACATGAACGCAAGTCCGCCGTCCGGCAGCGGGCACGGATCAAAGTCGTCGCTCGGACCATCCGTAAGCTGACGCAAATTTGAGCCGTCCGCATCCATGGCGTAGATATGAAAATAACGCCGCTCAGCCGAGTAGTAATCGTACTTCTCCTCTGCACGCTCGGCAAAGGCGAAGTAAATCGTGCCTGCATCGTAAGATAATGCCAAAGTCGTGTAATTGCCGCGAGGCAGACGACCATCAATCAGATCGCGTACCTCGGCGGATTGGCCGGGCCTGTCGAGCACATACACCCCGCCGCCTGAAATGTCGCCGTAATCGTAATAGTAGCCGATGTACTCGTGCAGCATCTGGCAGATAAAGCGCCGACGCTTCATAAACACTACCGGCTTGGACGCAATAAGCGGATTCTTCAACGCCGCCTCTCGTCCAATAGAGCGAACCTCCAGGTACAGAGCAAGCCACGCTTCTCTATCGAGCGGGTCAAGTACTTCGGCTTGAGACCGCAG
>DATEBC010000386.1:0-10829 GCA_035288065.1 Sedimentisphaerales bacterium
CTCTTGTGGTCGGCCTTTTTCAGGAGCCACGCATAACGCGGGTCGCGATAGGCCTTGTAGGCATAAAGATAGGTGAATTCGTCGGCCAGTTTCATCCTTCGGGCGTAAGCATCGCCGATGGGTGGGACCGAGCCGTCGGGAAACAGTACGCCGAACATCGAATCATAAGTCTGGCGGATATTCCGACCGGCGGGAGTGGTTATCTTGTAGAGGTCCTCAGCGCAGCCGATGTTGCGAAGCGCCTGCGCCAGATAGACCATAGGGACGATTGCGGTGAAATGATAGTTCAAGCTGGACTCGCACCAAAGGCCGTCATCGACCATGCCCTCGTCCAGAAGCGAGATCAGTCCGCGACGACCGTGCAGAGCGTATTCGATAAGGTCTTTACGGTCGTAGAACGCACCCAAACAGGCGAGCATCATCTTGTGCCAGGCAAGGTGATTGTTGATGCCGCCGCCAATGTCGTTCTCGATCCAGTAGATATCGTTCTTCAATATCGCACGGGCCATTCGAGTGAAGAATTCATCGAGCTTGTCGCGCTCGGCGGCGCTGAAATGGTCGAACATTATATCGTATGCGCTCAGTGCGTAGTGTCCCCAGACCGCGTAGTTCATGCCGACGTCGTAGTGCTCGAATTCGAAGCTGTAGTCGGCCAAGTACAGGAGCAGCTTTTTTGCTGCATTCAGGTCTTCGTCGGTCCCGGCAACTGCATAGTTGAGGGTAGCATAGTATCCCGGCAGGATTATGCGCAACGGCTCAAGACAGGTCTTTTGATAGATGATTGGGTATGTATCCGACCATGCCTTGTCCTTGACGCTGTCCCACCACGAGCGGTCTATCGACTCAGGCAACAGCCGGGCGGCCTTTTTCGCTTCGTCGGCCAAAAAGTACCTGGCCGCACGGTATGCCTCCTGCCCCATTCGCTTGTGAGCCTGGGCGACATCATCTCTTGTGATGAAAAGAAACGGATGCACTTGCGAGGCGATCTTGGGGCAAGAGAATTGAATGGATTCGAGTGAAGGAAATGGGGCGGGCTCTCCTGGATTGTCTGCGGCAACGGACCGGCCCGCTCCCGCGTCAGCAACGGGGCAGACCGCCGCGAACACAGAAACGAACATTGACGCCAATCCACAGGCTTTCCTTGCAGGCATTTCGCTCGGTCCTTTCCATCGTTTTTGCAACATCAAACCGGTATTCTCACGGCCCATAGACGCCTTGTCAATCACTATCACCCGCGGAACTGAGTCTGATAATCAGGCAGCTTGCGTGCAGACCACAAAGAATCCTGCAATGGGGACCGAAAAAAAGCCCCATAGGCCGGTTCAATTGCCTCTTTAAGCCCCGCGAGAGCCAAGAGTGATGAATCGAAGATTATTCCCGCCTGAAATCCTTCCGATACTTGATTAGCGAGTAGTGCTGTGAGTCTCTGACGCAGTTTGAGATACAAATCAGAGTTGCCGGTGACGAGAACTACGAGAGGAATCTGCTTATGCGTGATAGCTACAAGTCAGGAACCGAAGATGACCGCCTTGGACACAAATCATCGCCAAATTGGGCAAGACAATCAACCTCCGCCTTTCCACTTCACGTATTCAGCGCCGCAATCGCGGTGACACTGCTCCTGCTCGTTATTGCCGGAGTGAATACCTGGACCGCTCATCGAAAGATGGAAAAGCTCATCACCGACCAACCGGCAGCTCAGCAGCTTGCCGGCAGAATCGACGCCAATCTCAGCGAATTTCGTCGGGCGATTATGATTGCTGTCGTTTTGGTCGCGGTGAGCGCGTTGATACTCCTGTCCGTCTGGCCGTGGATACTGCTGCGGGCCAGGAGAAGTATTATCGAACGACGCCAAGCCCGGGAAAACATCAGCGAAATAAACAGACAACTGCAACATTCAATCGAACGAACAAATCTGCTGGCCAAAAAGGCAACCGCCGCCAATCAGGCAAAAAGCGATTTCCTCGCGAATATGAGCCACGAAATACGCACCCCAATGAATGCGATAGTGGGATTCGCTGAGGTTCTTAACGAAGAACCTCTGACGCCGGAACAGAAAGACCATATTGACATTATTAGAGACTCAGCTCGCAGCCTTCTGGCGACATTGAACGACATCCTCGATATCTCGAAGATCGAGGCCGGAAGGCTTGACGTCGAGATCGGCCAGTGCCGCCTGGACAGGCTGCTCAATTCGATCGAATCAATGATGCGCCCGCAGGCCGAGGAGAAAAACCTCGAATTCCAGGTCGCCGCCAACGGCGCGCTGCCCCCCGTTATACGCACGGACGCGCTTCGTCTGCGCCAATGCCTGGTAAACCTTGTCCATAATGCGATAAAATTCACGGACCACGGCCACGTGTGCATAAACGCAAATTTACAGCAAGACAACAGAAAAGCCCATATTCGCTTTGACATCGAAGATACCGGCATCGGAATAGCGGCAGAGGAACAGCACGCGATATTTGAATCGTTCGTCCAGAGGGAAAAACAGCCGGGCAATTTCGGAGGAACCGGACTGGGTTTGACAATAACAAAACACCTGGCCGGACTGCTTGGCGGAAGCCTGAGCCTGACCAGCGAGCCTGGAAGAGGCTCCGTCTTCTCGCTTGTCATACCGGCAGGCGTTGATGTCGATGCAATACGTGCTGCTGAGTCACCCGCGCCTCGGCGCCAAGAGTCGTTGGAAGAGATAGACCTCGACGGCGTCAAGTTCGAAGGACGGGTGCTCATCGCAGAGGATGCCATGACCGACCAGATGCTCATTAAGCTGCTGCTCGAGAAAATGGGATTCGACGTAACCGTCGTAAAGGATGGACGCGAGGCGGTCAGCAAAGCCCAAAGCGGAAAATCTGATTTGATCTTCATGGACATACACATGCCCAATATGAACGGCTGCGAAGCCACCAGAACATTGCGAAAAAGAGGCGTCGAAACGCCGATAGTCGCCCTGACCGCCAATGCCATGAAAGGCGACGACAGAGAATGTCTCGCCGCAGGCTGCAACGACTACCTGCCCAAGCCGATCGACCGCAAGTGGCTCTTATGCGTCCTCCAGAAATACCTCGATCCGGTCAATATCGCCGTCGCTTCGCCCGATGCGCCGATGGCGTCATAGACCATCCCGAACAGACCGCTGCTATTCCAAGTCTTTCACGGATTCATACAACTTGAGCCAAGCCTCGGCGTCTATGCCCTCTCGCACCTCAGGATCGAGCCATATCTCCGCAAGCCAGTCAAGCAGCTTCTCCACGTCCACCGGCTCGGCGATGAGGGACTTCTTCTCGACGGCGGTAAGCTCGTAGGGAGCGACTTGCAGACTCAGTGCTTCCGTCATCTCTCCCCCGCTCCGCCCGGCCATCAACGGCATCGGCCCCGGTGGGGATCCCCCCCCGCGAAGCCAATCCTCGCAGAACTGCTTCAAACCAACCGAATTACTATCACCATAAAGGAATACGTCATTGTAATCGACGCCCGCATCCCGCCAGTATAACGTCAGCAGGGCATAGTCGATAAAATTCACAAACCCGTCCCTGCTAAAGTCCGCAGGCCAAAACTCATCCGCCCCCATATCCACAATTACGGTGTCATTGGCGTCACCATCCATTACGCGCGGCCCGCCGTCGATATCCGTCTCATTCGGCTCCGGCTCGAAATCGGGATCCCCCGCATCAATGCACAGTGAATCAGCGGCAAGGTGAAAATCATTAGCGTTCGCATCAACAAAACGCGGATCGCTGTCGATATTGCCCGGCCACCCGCCCTCAATGCAGCTATATACTATATTGTCGAATTCCTGATAATCCTTGTGCAGATTGTCGTCGCCGTTGCCCCAGATAATGCAGTTGCTTACAGAAATCTCGGTTGCATAGTCTGCGTGTATTCCATAGTCGCTATTATCGACAACGGTGTTGTTTCTGATTACTGCATCCACATGATAAGCCATGTAAACATGGATGCCGTCGCCACTCTCGTCTGCTCCATTGCCGTATATCCAGTTATTTTTGATTTCAATTTCAGTCACGGTACTGGAGTAAATCCCGTGGTCGTTGTTTCGGCTGATTATGCTATTTGTGATGGACGCGGATGAAGAGTTCTCGTTGTATAAGCCGTGCCTGCTGTTTTGCTCGATAATGCAGTTATGCGCAATCACATCACAACCGAGACAGTTTATACCGTCGTCACCATTATTGCGGATGATACAGTTGGTTATGTTGGAATCGGAATAACCGCAATATACGCCTCGGTTACTGCTATCCTCAATGAGACAATTGGTTATCGCAGCGGTGGATTGATTGCAGTAAATGCCGTCTCCGGCATTGTCGGCAATAACGGAGTTGGCGACATTCAGGTTGCTGTCCGATATGCAATATACTCCGTGGCTGTCATAAGTCTCGTCCGATGTATTGGCGCGGATCTCGCAATTTTGAATACCCGCCGAAGATGCGGTGAGGGATATCCCATGCCATTCGTTGTCATGGATCAGGCAATTGGTTATCGTTACAAAGTCCACGTTTTCACAGACAACTCCGCCTCCGGTTCCGTTGACTAGCGTTAGCCCGGCTAAAGTTGACCCAGAAGAATCGTTGAAATCAACCGCAGGATAGTAGGTATAGACTCCGGCGCCCGCATTATATCTCGCATCAACAATCGTATCGGCTACAATTGCCGCATCTTGAGGGTCCTCGCTTTGTAAAGTGATGCTTTCGCGTGCAAAAATAACATTCTCGTAATATATCCCCGGCGATGCTTCAAGAATATCTTCCTCGTTAGCATCGTCGACTGCCGGCTGTATCGCAAAGGCATACGTTTCTTGGGTCTGGTTATAAACAACTGGTATTCTATGAGGGATGCTGCAAATATATGAGGTGGCGTATGCCATATCGGCAAGTCCGAGCCGACCGTCCTTCGTTTTGCCCCACGCCCATACAGTTCCGTTGACATCAATAGCCAAGCTGTGCCAGTATCCTGCGGAAATCGCAATGATATTCTCCAGATATCCCACATCATTCGGCCCGACTACTCTTACGGGCGTAGTACATGGGTCGATACAGCCGTTGCCAAGCTGGCCGTATTTATTATCGCCCCAGCAATAGACGTAACCGTTGACATCCAGGGCCATCGAATGACCCTCCCCTGCAGAAACGGCGACAATATGGCAAAGATAAGGATAGGTGTCATTCGGCTCGTCGGGTGGCTGCTCGCCGCGAAGGACCAGCACGGGCGTGCTGTTGCCGTCCGTAGCAGATCCGTTGCCTAACCGCCCGCCTCCGGAGTCCCAACCATCGCCGTTATTGCCCCAGGTATATACTCGCCCTCTGTAATTAGGGTCAGGCCAAACATAGTACGGATCTGTCAAGTCGAGATATGAATCATACTCCACGTAATTCTCCAGCGCCATCAAATGGTCCCAGCCGGCGCTGACGGCCACGATGTTCTCCAGATATATCTGCCCCGGCTCGTTATAGTCCTGCTCGCCGCGCAAGACCTTTACCGGCGTATCGCTAAAAGTCACTGCCGAGCCCGAGCCGTTCCCCAACAGCCCCCACCCATCCGTTATCATCGTGTCCGTAAACTCCTCCCCCCACATATTGCACCCCCACGTATAGACACAGCCATTCAGATTTGGATCATCGGCGTTGTCCGCCTCCAGAGCTATCGAATTATTCGACCCCGCGCTGATATCGACGACGTGCTTGAGCCAATCGTTCGCATCATTGGGATCGTCAGGCTGCTCGCCCTGACGGACATACACCGGCGTCAACTCATCACAGTTGTTCGCATCGTTTCCACACTGACCGTACTCGTTATAACCCCAACCATACGCATAACCATTCGCATCAAGAGCTAAAGAATGCTGCCCGCTTCGACCCGCCGAGATCGCAGTGATATGCTTGAGATAGATGCTCGGGTCACAAGGGTCATCCGGCTGATCGCCACGCCAAACTTGCACAGGTGCAGTTTTATATTCCGTGCTATCAATTCCAAGTTGTCCCTCGCTGTTCCAGCCCCAACTCCATACAGAATCGTTCACATCCAAGGCGAGGGAATGCTGCCAGCCTGCGTCGATAGCGCAGATATCTTCGAGATAGCCCACATCGCCCGGCCCGTGTATTCTGACGAGCACCTTCTGCTTGAGATCAGGATCACTACTCCCGGTCCCAAGGACACCAAAGTAATAGATCAACTCTCCGACTCTATAACCGTTCGGACCGCAGGACCAAGCCCATTTGTTCGCCGTCAATACAATGGTGTGGTCCTCTCCTCCCGATACCTGAATCGCTTTTGAGCCGTCCCTGTAATTTGCTCTTGCCGATAAGGCGATGGTTAATACTGTCAATACTGCAATGGCTGATGTTGTGCTCCTACGTGACATCTTGTTTCCTCCTTGAATAAAACTATTAGCATCCTTGTATTTTCTATTTTTTTACCTTGCGAACAAGTGCAATTGCCCCAATCCCCAGTAACAATATAGTCCCCGGCTCTGGTATGAGAACAGCAGATGTCACATGTGCCTGAAAAAGAATGTTATCTCTTGTGCCAGGTCCTTCAACATTAAGGACATTATGCGCCCAGTCATCGAGAATAGGAGCAGTTATGGGCAAATCAGTACTCTGTAGGGCATCTTCATAATTGTCGTTAAGATACCAGACGATATTGTTCACACTTGTTCCGTTGGCGAGAGGCAAATTGTTATAGCTTCTAACCAAATAGAAATCATCAGAACCATCATTAACAATTTCGATTAGAAAACTCGTATTCGCCGGGTCCGTCTTGAAATCAACGCCCCCGACACTCAGGGATATCCCGTAGGGCGGATTGAAGTAGTGGTATCGCGCAACTATGTCTGATTCCGAGCCCCAAAGCCAATCCATGTCCGGTGTATCCGTGTCGTAAGTATAGGTCCCGGTTATCAAATCGCCGACATTCACGAGCCCTTCGAGATCATTATCGGGGTCATGCACTCCATCAACCACCGCCTCGATCGCTATGGTTATCAGTGTCGCCTCAGCCGGTTTTGCACAAAAAGATGTTGCGCAAAAACAAGCGGCTATAATTGATACAATCATGGTTTTCATTGTCCTTCCCTTTCAAAAAGTATGGTTATATTATGATGCAAAACAACGCAGTCCTTTGCTCGATTTGTTTATTGTACCACATCCATCCACAAAATCAAGCAAAATCTTTCACAACCTCGTTTTCAACGCCGCCAGATTGCCCTGGCCGTTGTTGCCCCAGGTACAGACTCGCCCCCTGTGGTTCGGATTTGATCCCACCAATGGCGGGCTTAGCAGGCGGCCAGTTCGAGAACCAATTGCTCCATGGCAACCGGGGCTGTGGTTCTGCCGGTCTTTATCTCGTAGTCGGTTCGGCCGAGGCGCTTGAGGCAGCGGCCTATTTGACTTAGTGACATCTGCCTAACCTGCGTGAAGAACCTGTCTCTGTTCGACCATATTCGCAGGGAATCGCCGATTTGTTTGGTGGGCGCGCCCTTATCGAGCAGGACTTTGGCCTGGAACATCCTGCGCAGATGGAATGCGAATGCGCCCACAACCGTATATTCGCTGCTGTTGTCGTCGGCAAACATCCGGCGCAGGCGATCCACGGCCCCGGCCGGACTGCCCGCGATGATAGCATCGATTACTTCAAAAGCGCCAAATATCCTGCTGTGCCCTATCAGGCCGGCAATATGTTCAGACGTGATGGTTTCCGAACCTTGCGCAAACAGCGCCAGTTTGTCGATTTCGCTGTAGAGTCGCGTTAGATCGCTGCCCGTCAAATCTATCAGCAGTCCTGCAGTGTCTCTATCCAGCTTCATCCGGTGCGCATCGCGGGCATACTCGATCAAACGCTGAGGCACTTCGTGCGCCTTCGGCTCGGCAATGCTAATCAGCACGCCCGAATTTTTCAGCTTGCGGGCCAGCTTGGTATTTGCCGGCCAGCTTCGGACCATCAGCACAAGTATCCCGGTCGAACAGGGGGCGTCGAAATACTTCTCAAGAATTTGGCGATTGTCGTCCCTCGAAATGAAATCGTCGGCCTTCCTTACTACTACAACTCTCTTCTCGGCCAAAAAAGGCAGGGTCCGCAATTCGTCCAGCACATCCGCCGGCGAAACGTCCGGGCCATCTACATCGAGAAGTCCGGTCACTCTCTGCTCCGGCTCAATCAGCTCGTCGAGCAGCTTACGGGCCTCAGCCCCGACCAACGACTCGTCTTTGCCGTTCAGAACGTATATCAGGGCGTGCTCGCCCTTCGATTTGCCTTTGCTCTGCGACATTTGGCCTAATATCGTACTTAAATCGACCTATTGTGTTTTTTTGACACGGATTTACACAGATTAACACTGTTTTTCACAGATTTGGATTCCTGCTCCGCCACGGGCGGATGTTCCATTTCACAGGAATGACAGTTACTCTTACCCTGTTGCCAAAAGAATAGTTACATCGAAAGCCGGCCCAAAAACGGTCGGTTCAAGTTTAGCTCTCAGTCTCCTTCTCAGCGCTGCTATCATCTTCGCCCTCGGCGGGCTCTTCGGGGGCTATCTTCTCTGCCGCGACGAGCTTATCGTCGGGCTTGAGCTTGATGAGCCGAACACCTTGAGTGTTTCTTCCGATCGACCGGATTTCGTCGAGTCCCGTGCGGATTATCATTCCCTTGGCCGTTATCATCATCAGGTCATCCTTGTTCTGGACCGCCTTCAGGGCGACAACCTTGCCGTTCCTGGCCGTCGTCTTAATGTTCTTTAGGCCCAGCCCCCCCCTGCTCTGAGGCCGATAGTTGTCCAGCCCGGTCCTCTTGCCGTAGCCGTTCTCGCAAACGGTGAACAGCGCAGCCTTCTCCTCGGCGATAACCATACCCACGACGGCATCGCCGGCCCGAAGCTTGATGCCTCGAACGCCCCGCGAGACTCGCCCCATCGAGCGGACCTGGCCCTCCTTGAACCGTATTGTCATCCCGTCACGCGTGCCAAGCACTATGTTGTCGCTGCCCGTTGTCAAATCGACGGCAATCAGGTCGTCGTTCGGGTCGAGATTAATAGCTATTACCCCGGTCGCCCTCGGGTTGCCGTAAGCTGAGAGGCGCGTCTTCTTGATGATGCCTTTACTGGTCGCCATAATGAGCTGCAATTCATGCTCCTGGTCTTCAGGCTCGAAACTGCTGACGTTGATGATCGAGGCGACCTGCTGGTTCTGCAGGTTCAGCAGATTCACGATGTTCCTGCCCTTGCTCTGCCTGGCCATGCTCGGAACATCATAGACCTTCAGCCAGTAGCACTTGCCCCGATTCGTGAAGATCAGCAGGTAATCGTGCGTCGATGCGACAAACAGGTGCTTGATGAAGTCACCCTCCTTGGTATCGGAGCCGATAATTCCCCGCCCCCCTCTTCCCTGCTTGCGATACGTATCGATCGGCATCCGCTTGACGTAGCCGCTGTGGCTGACCGTGACTATCACCTCTTCTTCGGCGATAAGGTCCTCGGCATCGAGAATTTCCGCCGCCCCCGTTATTGCAGTTCGCCTCTTATCGCCGAACTTCCCCCCTATTTCATGGATGTCCTCGCGAATGATATCCATTAAGACGGTTTCGTTGGCCAGTATCGCTTCGTAGCCCTCTATCTGCTCGGTAAGGTCGGCGTACTCCTTGGCGAGCTTTTCAATCTCCAGGCCCGTCAGCCTTTGAAGCTGCATCGTCAGAATCGCGTCCGCCTGCGGGCCCGTCAGGAAATGCTCGCCCTGCTTCTTCTCCTCGATAAATGCCTTGGGCAGTATCTTCTTGAGCGTCGCGGACTCGGCCAGCTTCAAGGGCTTTTTCATCAGGTTCAGCTTGGCGGTCGGGGCATCGGGAGAGCTCTTTATCAGGTCGATAATCTCGTCGATATCGCTGACGGCCAGGATCAGACCTTCGAGGATATGCGCCCGGTTCCTGCACCTCTTCATCAGGAATCGGCTGCGCCTGCGAATCACTACCTTGCGGTGCTCAATGAAGCAATTGAGCATCTCCTTCATGTTGAGGGTCTCGGGCCGATTGTTCACAAGCGCGATGTTGGAGATCGCGAAGGTCGTCTGCAGAGGCGTGTAGCGGTAGAGTTTGTTCAGAACGACTTCGGCATCAGCCTCCTTCTTCAGCTCGACGACGATGCGCAGGCCTTTGCGGTCCGATTCGTCCCGGACATCCGATATCTCGGCGATAGTGCCGTTCTGGACGCACTCGGCGATCTTCGAGACGATCGTCGTCTTGACCACCATATATGGTATCTCGGTAACGACTATCCTGTCTTTGCCCTTCTTGTTTGTCTCGGTAGCCGCCTTCGCCCTGACCGTCAAATGTCCCTTGCCCGTCGTATAGGCGTCGATAATCCCCTTCTTGCCGCAGATGATGCCGCCGGTGGGGAAATCCGGGCCGGGAAGCACCTTCATAATATCCTTGAACCCGCAGTTGGGATCGCCGATGACTAAAAGCAGCGCGTCGCATATCTCCTTGACGTTGTGCGGAGCGATGTTCGTGGCCATACCGACGGCGATGCCCGTCGAGCCGTTGACTAATAGATTCGGGAATCTCGAGGGCAAAACGGTCGGCTCGGTCCGGGTCTCGTCGTAGTTCGGCACGAAATCCACCGTGTCGTGGTTCAGGTCGTCCAGCATCTCGGTGGCCGGCGCCGTCATCCTGGCCTCGGTATATCTCATCGCCGCCGGCGGGTCGGCATCGAGGCTCCCGAAATTCCCCTGCGGATCGATAAGGCAGTACCGCATATTCCATTCCTGCCCCAGGCGCACCAGCGTACCGTACGTCGCCTGGTCGCCGTGCGGATGGAATATGCGGTACTG
>DATEBC010000387.1:0-4300 GCA_035288065.1 Sedimentisphaerales bacterium
CAGGCCGACTTCCTCGTGCTAACCTATACGCCCAAAGCCGACCTGTTCTCAGATCCGCCGCCCGGCGGACTGGCGGCCCTCGCCCGCCTGCGGGACGACCTGAGCGCCCACGAGCATGTCGTCTCGGTAATTTCAATTCTGGATGTCCCCCTGCTCGAAAGCCCACCAATCCCGCTCAAGGAGCTTACCGCCGACCTGCCGACCCTTGCATCCCCAGCGGTCGATAGAGAACTCGCAAGGATCGAGTTTCGCGACAGCCCCCTTTATCGAAACCTCCTCGTCAGTGAGGATTTGAAGACTACGGCTCTGCTGATTTATTTCGCCGACGACCAGCTTTATCGCGATCTGCTCGCCCGCCGTAACGACCTGCGCCAAAAGAAGGCCTCCGCCTCACTGACCGCCCCGCAGCACGCCGAGCTAAAGCGAGTCACCGAGCAATTCCGCCAATACAGGGCAGTTATGAGGCGGCAGCGACATCAGGATATCACGGCAATACGAAACATCATGGAGAAATACCGCCCCAATGCCGACCTCTTCCTTGGCGGCGTCGGCATGATCGCCGACGATATGATAACCTTCATCAAGGGTGACCTCAAGGTCTTCGGCATAGGCGTCCTGCTCTTTCTCATTATCACCCTCGGCGTCATTTTCCGATCGTTGCGCTGGATGTGTATTCCATTGCTCTGCTGCCTGGTCTCGGTGGTGTGTATGGTCGGCCTGCTGGGCTGGCTCGGCTGGGACGTCACCGTCATTAGCTCCAACTTCATCTCCCTTCAACTGATCATCACGCTGGCTATGACCATCCACCTAATGGTCCGGTACCGGGAATTAGCCCTCCAGCAGCCTCAGGCCGGTCGGCACGAATTGATCCTTGCCACTATTCTGGCCATGGTGCGGCCGTGCGTGTATTCAGGCCTGACCACCATGGCCGGGTTTGCGTCCCTGATATTGTGCGATATTCGCCCGGTGATCGATTTCGGCTATATCATGGTCGTGGGCGTGGCTATTTCAATCATTGTGCCGTTCCTGATCCTGCCGACGATGCTGGTGCTTCTACCAAGGGATAAACCTCGGCCCGCCGGCAAGGCCAAGTGGTCGCTTACCCCGGCGCTGGGCCGATTCACGGTGGCCCACGGCCCGCTGATCGTGGTGGGCAGTGCCGCATTGTTGACCCTAAATGCCGTCGGTATCTGCAACCTCCAGGTCGAGAACTGCTTCATCAACTATTTCAAGTCGAGCACCGAGATACACCAGGGAATGAAGGTCTTGGACCAGCAGCTCGGCGGCACCACGCCGCTGGACGTGGTCATCGACTTTGAGCCCGCCGCAGGCGGGTCCGAGGCCGCCCTCTCCAATGACGCAGCCGGCACGGATGATGTCTTCGACCAATTTGATCCCGCCGCAGGCGGGGACGCCGCGGCGCAGCAGACCAAAGACAAGTACTGGTTCACGCCGGAGAAGATCTCGAGGATCGCGGCTGTACACGATTATCTTGACGGCCTGCCGGAGACCGGCAAGGTCCTCTCCGTCCTCACCCTGGTCCGGATGGCCGAGCGCCTCAACGGTGGCAAACCTCTGGACGGCGTCGAACTGGCCTTGCTGTTCGATAAGATGCCGCAGCGGCTTAAGGAGATGTTGGTCAGCCCCTACGTGTCGGTCGAGCACAACCAGGTCCGTATCACTGTGCGAATCCGCGACTCAGACCCATCCTTGAAGCGCAACGAGTTCCTAAGCAGAATCCGGGTGGGACTCGCCGGCGGCGAGCTCGGATACAGGTCTGACCAGATCCACCTGTCCGGCATGTTGGTCCTGTACAACAACATGCTCCAGAGCCTGTACAGCTCTCAGATCGTGACCATAGGTTTTGCCTCATTGTTCCTGATGGGGACCTTCGTCGTATTGTTCCGCTCCCTCCGGACGGCAACCATCGCTATATTCCCGAATGTGCTGGCCGTCAGTTGCGTCCTCGGTATGATGGGTTGGCTGGGCATCCCCCTCGACATGATGACAATAACCATCGCCGCAATCGGCGTCGGGCTGGCCGACGACGACACCATCCACTATATCCACCGCTTCAAGCACGAAGTCGCGGCCACCGGAAGCTACCGAACGGCCTTACACCGGTCGCACGATAGCATTGGCCACGCCATCTACTATACCACCGTAACACTGGTCATCGGATTTTCCATCCTGAGTATGTCGAATTTCATCCCAACGATTTACTTTGGCCTGTTGACCGTGCTGGCAATCACTGTGGCCTTGTTGGCCTCGCTGACCTTGCTGCCGCAATTGCTGGTTCTGATCAAACCCTTCGGCAAAGAGGTTTCCGCCCAAGGCGGACCAGCGGCGGATCAAGCGAGGCAAGATGGTATTGGAAATTCCAATGAAACTCGTCAAGGATGACTATATGAAAACGAACGCATGCATCATAATTCTCTCGGCGCTTCTTATCACCGGCTGCGCAGCTTCAAACAAGAACCAGTCAAATCGGCTCTTGTGTCCTGAGTCTGTCTTGTGTCTTGAGTCTGGGGTCTTGCCTCTGCCCAACGCACCGCCCACCGATGACGATTTCAACCAGCTCGAAAACGAGCTCGACGAGCAGGAAGTCAAAGTATCCGACCCGCTCAAGCCCCTGAATCGCGCCATGTTTCATTTCAACGACAAGCTCTACTTCTGGGTCCTCAAGCCCTGTGCCCGGGCCTGCAAGAAGACTCTTCCGGAGCCGGCCCGCATAAGCGTGCGCAATTTCTTCAATAATCTCACTACGCCGGTGCGTTTTGTCAGTTGCCATCTCCAGGGAAAGCACAAATCCGCCGGCACGGAATTGCATCGCTTCGCCTACAACACCACCTTCGGCGTCCTCGGCTTCGGCGACCCGGCCAAGGATAAATTGGGACTCGAAATGACCGACGAGGACCTCGGCCAGACCCTGGGCAAGTGGGGCGCAGGCACAGGAGTCTATATCGTCCTGCCCTTCTTCGGCCCATCCAACGTCCGCGATACAGTCGGCCTCGTGGGCGACCAGTTTCTAAACCCCGTCCGCTACGTCGATCCCACCGAGGCCTCGTTCGTTATCTCCGCCTTCAAGTACACCAACGATTACACATTCCGTCTCGGCGAATATGAATCATTCAAGAAAGCCGCCTACGACCCATACATAGCAATGCGCCGGGCGTACATCCAATACAGGGACAAAGAAGTGCAGAAATAATCCGCCCCATAGCCACAAAAACACGAAGGCACAAAGGAGATATAATTGACGGAAGATACAGGGCCAAATCTTAGGGAGCTTATTGTAATCTTGGTGTCTTTGTGCCTTGGTGGCAAAGAGAATCGGTGCTCTCATTCTGTTGCGGGGAGGTTGGCGATATATTCGTAGGCGCTGTGGGCGGCGGTTACAGCCTGGGCTACTCCAGTTATGGCCTGTTTGAATTTGCCGTCAACCACGTCGCCGCAGGCGAAGATGCCGGCGATGTTCGTTTCGGAATCTCTGTTTATTATTATTTCCTTCTTCTGATTTATTTTCACGCCTGCCGCCACGGCTAAATCGGAGAGCGGGATTTGGCCCACCTGGATGAACAGGGCGTCGAGCTTCAGCTCGTTCGAGCCTTTGTAAGGCTTGTCCAGAATCACGCTGTGAAGAAACTTATCGCCCTTCATCTCAGTAACATTTGTGTTGTTTATGATCTCAATCTTTTTGTTTCGCTCCACTCTCTGGGCGGTTACCGGTTCGGCCCGAATCTTTTCTTTCCTGTAGATGATAAAGACTTTCTCGGCGTACTCCGACAGGAGCAGGGCCTCTGTCGCAGCCGAATCCGACCCGCCCACGACGCCGATGACCTTATTCTTGTAGAGAGCGCCGTCGCACAGGGCGCAATAATGGACACCTCTATTTGCGAATTCATCCTCTCCCGGAACGCCTAATTTTCGCAAATGTGTGCCGGTTGCAATGATTACCGTCTTTGTCTTGAGCCTTTCATCTTTGGTGGCGACCTCAAAGACGCCCGCCCCGCTCGTGCTTCGCAGAGTAGCATTAGAAATATTCCCATCTGCAGACCCTGGCACGCCTGTGGAATTTCTAACGGCGCCCGTTTGCCTCTCAATCGACTCGGCCCTCTTCTCCATGATTTCTATATCGTAGTCCTGGGCATGCTCTTTGATCCTGCGAAAGAGCTCCAGGCCCGTTATCTTCTTGAAGCCCGGATAGTTGGCGATCTCATCGGTGAGCATGATGGTCCCGCCGATTTTTTCTCCGACCAGAAGGGTCTTCAACTGGAGCCTGCCCGCATAAATGGCCGCC
>DATEBC010000388.1:0-3697 GCA_035288065.1 Sedimentisphaerales bacterium
TCGACAGCCACCAGGTTCGCAACGCCGCCGCCCTTTTCGTATTCGCTGCGGACCAGGTGCCCCGGACCCTTCGGAGCTATCATCACAACGTTGACCTCCTTCGGAGGCACGATATACTTGAAATGAATATTAAAACCGTGGCAAAAGCCCAGCGTCTGCCCCGCGACAAGGTTCGGTTCGATCTGGGATTTGTAGATCTTCGCCTGAAGCTCATCCGGTAGCGTCACTATAATCAGAGCCGCTCCCTCCATAGCCGTCTTTATGTCGCCCGGCGAAAAACCGTGCTTGATTGCCAGCTTGAAATTGTCCGTCCCTTTCAGTTCGGCCACCGAAACCTTAATCCCGCTGTCGCGCAAATTCAGACTGTGCGCATGACCCTGACTGCCGTAACCGATAACCGCAACCTTCTTGCCCTTCAACGGGCCTATCGGCGCGTCTTCTTCGTAATACATCCTAACTGCCATAATTTGTGCACTCCTTTCTTGAGCCTCCAACAAAAGGAGACCTTCCGCTCTGTCATTCCCGCGAAAGCGGGAATCCAGAGCCTTAGACGCAATTACCACCTCATTCTGTTAGAGGCTCTTAATCTCCTGACAAGTCGCGGTAACTTATAAGTTTTATTCCCCGTTTCTTGATAACCTCACTGCAAGCGCTGCTTCTTCCCGATATTGGTCAGATGTCGAGACACACATACTTTTGACTCGCTGCCAAATGCCCAGTTCCCACATTATATTAAAACACGCTATGGAGGCAAGGAATTTATGGACGGCCCCCCACCCGCCGTAGGCGGGCCCAACGGCCCCCTTAGACACGCCTCAGTCCTCGCTCGCGGTCTGTCTCGGCATCGCTATTGTCCCCGTCCTGGCCACGTTTTTGATGCCGTAAGGCTTGCAGGCATTGATAAAGGCCTCGATCTTCGATTCCGGGCCGCTGACCTCAATCATCAGGCTTTTCTGCCCGATATCCACGACTTTCCCCCTGAACATCTCTATCAAAGAGACGATTTCAGGCCGTTTCTCAGGCGGAGCAATAACCGAGACGAGCATCAGATCGCGCGCAACCACCGGCTGGCCCGCAAAATCTTGCACCTTGACCACCGGAACTATCCTCGCCAACTGCTTGCGAACCTGTTCGACGACCCTGTCATCGCCCACGACAACTATCGTCATCCGGCTGAGTTTCGGATCCTCCGTTCGCCCAACAACAAGAGAATCGATATTAAACGCCCGCGCCGCAAACATCCCCGCAATATGTGCCAAAACGCCCGGTTTATTCTCAACTAATGCACTTATTAGATGCTTCATTGTTTCGTCCCTTGTGACTCGTGCCCCGTGACCCGAGCAACGGGCCGCGAGTAACGGATATTACGCTATACTCTCCAGTATATCAAGCCCGTCCATTTCGTCCAGGCTCTTGCCCGCAGCCACCATCGGCCAGACGTTTTCCTCCCGATCGACCTTGAAATCGACTACGCAGGGCCGCTTCTGTGCCAGCATCTCCTTGACAGCCTTGGAAACATCCTCTTTCTTGTCAACCGTAAGCCCGACAGCCCCAAGCGCACCGGCCACCCCCGCGTACTCCGGATTCGCCAGATAGCTCTTGGAATAACGCTTCCCGTAGAAAAGCTCCTGCCACTGCCGAACCATCCCCATATACCCGTTGTTCAGGATCACAACCTTGATAGGCAGCTTGTGCTCGACGGCTGTGGCCAGTTCGGTCATCGTCATATTGAAGCTGTGGTCCCCGTCGATATCGACAACCGTCGCCTTCGGATCGGCTATCTGGGCGCCTATCGCAGCGGGAAGACCGAAGCCCATCGTGCCAAGCCCGCCCGAGCTTATTAGCTGCCGAGGCCGCGTGAACTTGTAGAACTGCGCCGTCCACATCTGATTCTGGCCGACCCCGGTCGTCACTATCGCCTTATTCTTGGTCTGCCGGCAGATCTCCTCAATGACGTATTGCGGCTTAATCGTCCCGGAATCCTGGTCGTACCGGAACGGAAACTTCTTCTTCCACTCGGCAATCTTGGCGAACCACTCCTTCCTTTCACAGTGTTCGACCTCTTCGGTCAAGCTGCTGAGTATCTCTTTCGCGTCCCCCACAACCGGAATATCCACGCGAACGTTCTTCGATATGCTCGCCGGATCTATGTCGATATGTATGATCTTCGCCTTAGGAGCAAAGGTGGCGATCTTGCCGGTTACTCTGTCGTCGAACCGCGCCCCGACCGCGATCAACAGATCGCATTCCTGCACCGCGTAGTTGGCGTAAGCCGACCCGTGCATGCCGAGCATATCGAGCGATTCGGGCCTGGTCTGGTCGTAACTGCCCAGCCCCAACAACGTCATCGTCACGGGAATATTGGCCTTTTCCGCCAGAACCCTAAGTTCGTTGCTCGCATTGGAGCTGATAACGCCGCCGCCGACGTAGAGAACCGGCTTCTTCGACTTGCTTATCGCATGTGCCGCCGCTGATATCTGTCTGGCGTGTCCCTTCGTCCGCACGCGATAGCCCGGAAGATCCATCTCCACCGGCCCATCGGCTTCGTATTTGCTCACCGAAACGTCAACCGGCAAATCAACCAGCACGGGGCCCTTACGACCCGTTGATGCGATATAGAACGCCTCGTGAATCGTGCGAGCCAAATCCTTGATGTCTTTGACGATGCAATTGTATTTCGTTACAGGGCGCGTGATGCCGGTGGTGTCGGCCTCCTGAAAGGCGTCGTTGCCGATTAGTTCCGTGCGAACCTGCCCCGTCAGAGCCACCATCGGTATCGAATCCATATTCGCCGTGGCAAGGCCGGTGACTAAGTTGCAGGCGCCCGGCCCGCTCGTCGCCACGACAACCCCCACCTTGCCGCTTACACGCGCATAAGCGTCGGCCATGTGGCACCCGCCCTGTTCGTGGCGAGGCACAATGAACCTGATCGGCGCATCGTAAAGCCTGTCGAATAAAGGCAGAACAACGCCCCCCGTGTAGCCGAACATCGTATCGACACCCTCTTCAATGAGCGTATCGACGATAATTTGAGCGCCTGATTTGGCCGCGATGGAAGCCCAAGCGAGAGGTTTGGAATTCATCTTTCGATCCCTTTCCTGATAAACATATTATCGTCATTCCAGTGGATTACAACTCTAAGGCTCCCCTTCAGCGGACCAGCCGTTTCTGCTCACAGAAGCGACCGAGCCGTCCGAAGATTTCGAGCCCTGCCGTAATTCCGTAACCACCCCCGTAGGGGTGTCTCAGGGTCGTATATGCGCGTTTTCACACAAATACAAACGCATTCTACAAAGAAAATGCGGCTATGTCAAATACTTTCGGCAATTTATTCCCCTGAAAACAATCTTCTTGCCTCTCCGGACCGTAGAAAAATTGCTGGCTTTACGCCGATTAGCTGATAAAATGCCAACCGCAAATGAATTTATTGGAGTTTTCTTATGTGCGAAAAATGCGGCTGTAGTGAAACCAATGGCAAGAAGACCCTCGAAGATAAGGTCAAAGAGACAATTGAGAACATTCGGCCAAGTCTCCAGGCGCACGGTGGCGACGTCGAATTCGTGGCGATGGACGATGATAATACGGTGAAACTGCGCCTCCAGGGCGCCTGCCACGGATGCCCGGGCGCTCAAATGACGATGAAAATGGGCATCGAACGCATTCTCAGGGAGAAGGTGCCGCAGGTCAAAGGGGTTGT
>DATEBC010000389.1:0-2430 GCA_035288065.1 Sedimentisphaerales bacterium
GTACAAGGTGGCCGAGAAGGCAATATACGCGCACCCGGTTATCTCGGACAATCACATCTTTGTCAGAGACGAGGATTCGGTTGCGATGTGGACGATTGAATGACCCGGCTGGACGTAAGGCTGCGGATGCTTAACATCTCGGTGGCGGTTGCAGTGAGCCTGGCGGCCCTGATTTGCAGCCTGAACAGCTTCGCCGCCGCGCTGCCTGCCGGCTCGCAAGCTGAGAAGTCTGCGCTTGGCGGCGGCGAGCCCCCGATGCTCGAGGCTGACCCATACGATGAGAAAGCCCTGGCTGCTGAGCCGGGCGCAAATCGCCCTATCACAGTCTATACAAAAGAAAACGCCCCGGCCAGGCCAGCGCTCGAAGACTTGTCGCTGAGGCCGAACGTCTCGCAGTACGGCATTACCTGGACGTTCGAGAAGCCGGCTCGCGTCGGGCAGTTTGTCAATGGCGACTGGTATGTCGTCGGGCTGGCGACCGTCAAGGCAATCGACCCCAAGCCGCTTTACGGCAGCGAAATTCCAAAGCAAGAGCTGGACCGCATGGACAAGGAGCGCAGGCCGGAAGACCGCGTCCGCAACGGCTTTATGCTCAATCCGCCGGCCAAGATGGAAGTCGCCTACGACAGCGGCGTGCGAAACTGGTTCGCCCCGTCGCTAATTCAACGGCTGCCGGTGACGATGAAGCCCGGCGATTCGCTTGTCTCGACAATCAGCATGCCCAAGAACCTGGTGCTGCACGCCCAGTTGCGAAACAAGATCGAGCGCGGCGTGGATGACAGCAGTCCGATTCGCACGGCTGCGGTTCTGACGTGCGTTGGCGAGCCGCAGCCGGCGGACGCCTTCCGCCCGGCCTTTTCCCCGCCTGCGGCGGGCCAACAGAGAATCTATCTTGCCCGAAACCTCAAGCGAGAGCTGCTTCCAAGCGCGCCTGCGACCGGAGGCCTTTCGAATGTCCGGCAGTATGTTCGCTTCACCCAACGGCCCTGGGTGGGGACGTGCTTCTTCGGCTTCGAGGAACCTGTAGAGAACATGCCGCAGTACGGCTTAGAATACGGGCGTGTGGTCGGCATCTCCGCGCTGCTGCTCTGCACCGACATTGAGCCGCAGCACAAAGAACCGCTGCTGATTAACCTTGTTCAGGTGGGCATCGATCTGGGCGGCATCGTTCGCGCGGGTCATCCCGGCTGGACGGGCTGGGGCGGGCACGGCAGCGGACGCAAACTCCCCATCGTCTTTGCCGGCCTCCTCCTGGGCGACGATGAGCTGGCTAATATCAACAGGTCATTTCCCAAAGTCAGCTTCGGCGAGGATGAGCAAACTGCTTACGGCGACTGCTGGACCGGGGCCGGCGTTGTCTTCGCGGGGCACTCCGGGATCGACGCGGCGACCGGCGCAGGCCGATCTCGCGGCAACAACTGGGGGCCCTACGAGCATACTCCGCCCTCACAATGGAAGCAGGGCCAGAACACCAGCGAGAGCTATCGCCGCTGCTGCACGAGCGTGGGATGGGTGGCGCAGGCACTGGCGCTGCGGCTGATGCACGCCGAGGGGGCCTGGAGCCACGACGCCTTCTTCGACTACGTTGACCGCTGGATGCACGAAGACGACGCCGAGTTCGTCAAGGCCATCAAAGAGGCGACCGGCCAAGACCACGACAAAGAATGGGCCAGGCAGGGCCAGGCGTGGGACACCTTCGTCAACGAAATGTGGGCGAAGCACCGCCCGGCGCTCAAAGCGCCGACCGATGGTTGGAAACAGAAACACGATGATAGCTACTACCGCGCCGCCATCGCAAAGCCGCAGAAATAGGTTTACTCAAACTGACCGATTCTGTTTTTTTGACACGGATTTACACAGATTAACACTGTTTTTCACATATTTGGATTCCTGCTTCCGCAGGAATGACAAATACTCTTATCCTGTTGTCAAAACTGTACTTACATCACAATCTGACCCAAGAACAATCAGCTTGAGGGGTTTACAGATTGTTGAGCGTCTATGGAAGGAGTGAAGATTGAAGTATTTAACTTATGCTCTCTTTGGAATAATTCTCGCGTCAATAGCGGTTTGTGCGGTATCGATGGGTGCAGTCTCAAATGTTCGTGTCACGTCCGATGATGTATCGATATCTCAATCTTGCCGCTTAGTCATCCCTGCCGATACGGTAATAGAGGACAAGAACAACAACGGCGTTATTCACATCGTCGCCTCGGACATCGAAGTCGAGTTCGGCGCCGGCTCGGTTCTTCGCGGTTCACCCAAAGACGGAAGGCCCGACGAATACAAAGGCTTCGGCATCCGGATCGAGGGGCAATCGAACGTTACGGTGCGCGGCGCCCGGATCAGCGGCTTTTGGGCCGGGCTTTGGGCAACCCGCACGGACGGCTTGGCGCTCGAAGCGATCGACGCATCCGACAACCGCCGGGC
>DATEBC010000390.1:0-18503 GCA_035288065.1 Sedimentisphaerales bacterium
GTTCCAAGTGCAGTCGATGCCGGTGAAGGGCGGATACTCATCACGGGCGCCTATAACGCCGGGGCGGCGATGATAAAGATTGAAAAGAAAACAGACGACAGCTACGGAGTTACAGAACTATATAAAACTATTGAATTTGGCGCACATACGCAGCCCCCAATATTACATGATGGTTATTTCTACGTTCAATACACAACAAATGAACGCCGTGACGGCCTGGTATGTATGAGCATGGACGGCAAGATTATGTGGAAAACCAGCCGCTCGCCTGCATTCAGTAAAGGTGGTATGATTCTCGCCGACGGGTTGATCCTCGCTACCGATGGCAGTACAAAGTTATATCTTATTGAGCCTGACCCGTCAGCTTTCAAACCGCTTGCAACAGCAGAGTTGCTTGGAGATGGGAATCAAAACTGGGCGGCGATGGCACTTTCCGACGGCAAGCTTCTAATCCGAGATCAAAGCCGGCTAAAGTGTGTCAAAGTCGCTCAATGATTCTAAAAAATTCTCACATCAATCAATTAAAGGAGTAAATAATGACAAGACCAAATTGGCTACTCATATTGATAAGCATTGGTGTGGTATTTCTTACCACGGCGACGATTGAAGCTGCGGATTGGCCGCAATGGCAGGGGCCGAACCGGGACGGCAAGTCCGCGGACACGGGCCTCCTCAAGCGATGGCCTGAAAATGGTCCACCACTCGCCTGGAGAATCGACAAACTCGGCGGGGGCGACAGCGGTCCGGCCATTGCCGCCGGGCGGGTTTTCGTCATGAGCAATCGCGGCGATGAGGAAGTCGTCTGTGCCCTGTCCGAGAAGGATGGAAGTGAAATCTGGGTAATGCCCCTTGGGCCGGCCTTTCAGCAGCGGGCATCGCAGGGAAAAGAGGGGCCGGGATGCACGCCGACGGTCGATGGCGAACGCCTCTATGTCGAGGGTTTGGGCGGGAATGTGGCTTGTCTGCAGGTCCAGGATGGCAAGATTATTTGGCAGCGCAGCCTGACAGAGGATTTCGGCGGGCGCGTACCCATGTGGAGCTACCGCGAATCGCCGCTCGTTGATGGCGACAAAGTCATCGTCACCCCCGGCGGGCCCGATGCGATCCTGGTGGCCCTGAACAAGCTGACCGGCGAGACGATCTGGAAGAGCACGCTGCCCGACAGCCCGGCCGACAATTCTGGAGCACTCGGCGGCTCTGGCGGTGGTCGAGGGGGTTCCGGCGGTTTCGGTGGTTCCGGAGGCGCTGGAGCGGCCTACGCCTCGCCGATCGCCATCGACTTCGACGGGCAGCGCCAGTACGTGCAACTGACCTCAAGAGCACTTATCGGAGTCGCGGCGTCCGACGGTAAGTTCCTCTGGCGATATGACAAACCCGCCAACCGCATGGCTATTAACTGCTCGACGCCGCTATTCGACGACGGCATGGTATTCGCCTCCTCAGCATACGGGGCTGGCGGTGGATTGGTCAAGCTGAGCAAGGATGCTGATAGTGCTGTCAAGGCCGAGGAAGTCTATGCCACCACCGACATGCAGAACCACCACGGCGGCATGATCCTTCTTGATGGTTACCTCTACGGCGCCAGCGGCGGCAATGAGGGCGGCGCACTGGCCTGTCTCGATTTCAAGACAGGCAAAGTCATGTGGGATCAGCGCCAAAACGGCCAACGCCGTGCGAAAGGCTCGCTGGCTTTGGCCGACGGCCTGTTCTACTATCGCATGGAGGACGGCGCCATCGTCCTGATAGAGCCGAGCCCGAAGCAGTACATCGAGCTTGGGCGTTTTGAACAGCCGGATCGCAGCAGGCTGCCGGCCTGGGCCCACCCCATCATTGCAAACGGCAAACTGTACGTGCGCGACCAGGATCTACTGTTCTGCTACGACGTCAAGGCCAAGTAACGAAATCCGTGCAAGAGTCTACGGACAGGACCTTTTGGTTATGAAAGCAATAAATCAGGAGCTTTTGGGTTAGTGGTTAATCGGAAATTAAAATGAAAATAACGAGTCTATCAATTGCCTTGTTCATGTCAGCATAAGACCGATGCCGACAGGAAAACATATAAGGCTTCTGCAAAATTGCAGGTTAGGCCTACTTAATAAAAGAAAAAATCCGTTCCTGATTTTTTCTTTTTAACGCGAACATATTGTCAGACAAGAGGTTAGGCGATTATTGAAGAAAATCACAAAGACGATTTTCTTCAACAATATAGGCCTAACCTGCAATTTTGCAGAACTCATGAAAACATATTTGAAAGGAGCCAAAAATGTCAAAGAAGACTACATTGTGGATTTTGGTAATGGTGATGCTCGCCGGCGCCTTGGTGGCACAGGAAAGAGCTGGGGCGCCAGGAGGACCCATGCGGGGAGGTATGCAAACCTTGCTAAGCGACCTCGAAGCGGCCTATAAAGCGAATGACCGCGAGAAAATGGGGCAGTTGATTGAGGATATGAAGCAGCGGAGTTCGCAAATGCGGCCGGGTATGGGGAGGCCGGAAGGACCGCCTGAAGGTTTCGGCGGCCCGGGTCGAGGAATGCGGCCGGGGCAGGAAGGCGCAGGCGACGAATTCTTCACAAACACGCTGATGGCGAAAAACGATACCGAGAAGAAGATCCTCGCGGTGCTCGACGAATTGGACAGGAATCAGCGAAGAGGGAATATGAACGTTCCGGTCCTGGACGGCAGGCTGTTGAGGCTGCTGACCGAATCCATCGGCGCCAAGCACGTCGTCGAGGTAGGCACATCGAATGGCTATTCGGGCATCTGGCTTGCCCTTGCGCTGCAGAAAACAGGCGGCAAGCTCACCACTCATGAAATAGACGCCAACAGGGCTTCCATGGCCCGCGAAAACTTCAAGAAGGCCGGTGTGGATACGATCATTACGCTCGTCGAGGGCGACGCCCACGAGACCGTTGCGAAGATCAAAGAGCCGATCGATCTGCTTTTCCTCGATGCCGACAAGGAAGGATACATCGACTATCTCAACAAGCTGCTGCCGCTGGTGCGTCCGGGCGGGCTGATTGTGGGCCACAACATAAACCAACAACAGGCGGACCCCAGGTACATCGAGGCTATAACGACAAACCCGGACCTGGAGAGCCTGTTGGTGCAGGGGCAGGTCAGCGTCACGCTCAAGAAACGGTAAACCGAAACAGGACAGTCTGCAGCAAGCGGGAAATTGCGTGACTGTTCGCTCGCAATGGCATAGAATTCCGAAGAACACCGTGGTTTTTGTTGCACGTTGTGCGATGGATTGCTATTGCGAGCAAAGGTATGACATCCAAAGAACGGATTTATGCGACACTGGCGGGTGAATCGGTAGATCGTCTGGCCGTTACGCCCATCTTCATGGCCTGGGCGGCCAACTTTATCGGGCGGACGTATCGCGACTATTACCTCGACGGCGACGTTCTGGTCGATGCCCAGCTTGCGGTCATCAGGGCGTTTGGGATCGACCAGATAAGCGCGATAAGCGATCCTTGGCGCGAGGCCTCCGCTTACGGCATGAAATTCGAGTATCCGCAGGAAGGCGTCGGCAAGCCCGCTGGTGTCCTGCTCAAGGGCGAAGACGACTTGGCCAAGCTCGATGGCGTCGATATGTGTAAAGCCAGGCGGACGAAGCAGCGAATCGCGAGCGTCCGGCGGATGGCAAAGGAGATCGGCGATACGCACAGCGTATTGGGCTGGGTCGAAGGGCCGTTCGCAGAATATGCCGACCTGCGAGGCGTCGAGGCGGCAATGCTGGACCTCATAGACAGGCCCGACTATTTCAAGCAGGCCGGCGAGGCGATTATTGAGAACGAGATCAAATTCGCCGTCGCCCAGGTCAAAGCCGGGGCAGATATGGTCGGAGTCGGAGACTCCGCGGCGAGCCTGATCTCGCCGAATGCGTATAAAGAATTCGTCCTGCCTTTGGAGAAGAAGCTCTTCAATGCGATACACCAGGCCGGGGCCGCCGTCAAGCTCCACATCTGCGGCAACATCAGAAATCATGTTCAGTATATGGCACAGAGCGAAGCGGACATCATCGACGTCGATTGGATGGCGCCTCTCGGCCATGCCAGGGCGGCTGCCGGTCCGGATGTCACTCTGTGCGGGAACTTCGACCCGACTGCCGTCCTGCTGCAGGGAACGCCCGAAGGGATCGCCGAGGCCGCCGGAGCATGCATAAAGGCAGGGGGGCGGAAGTTTATTCTAATGCCCGGCTGCGAAGTGCCGCCGGCTACTCCGGAAGAAAATATTCGGGCGTTTTGCCCGTGTGATGGTTGCTTGATTTGCGAGGAATTGAAATGTTGCAAGTAGATCGACGTAAGTTCTTGGGCACAGCAGCAGCGACGGCGGCCTTTACAGTAGTGCCGAGGCACGTCCTCGGAGGAACCGGAAATACCCCGCCCAGCGAGAAGCTGAATATCGCAGGCATCGGCATCGGCGGGATGGGCAGGTCAAACCTGCAGAACCTCAAAGGCGAGAACATCATCGCCCTGTGCGACGTTGACTACGACTACGCGGCCAAGACGTTCAACGACTTTCCCAAGGCCAAGAAGTTCCGCGATTTCCGCAAGATGCTCGATGAGCAGAAGGATATCGACGCCGTGGTGATCGCCACGCCCGACCATACTCACGCGGTAATCGCTATGGCCGTGATTAAGGCCGGCAAGCACGTCTATTGCCAAAAGCCGCTCACCCGCGACGTCTGCGAATCGCGCAGGCTCACGATAGCGGCCAAGCAGGCCGGCGTCACCACGCAGATGGGAATCCAGGGCCATTCCGACGAGGGCATCCGCCTGCTTACCGAATGGATACGCGATGGGGCTATCGGCGAGGTTCGGGCGGTTGATGCCTGGTGCACGCTGAGCTATTATCCCTGGGGCCACGCGTACTGGAGCACGAGCTGCCCGACGCGGCCGAAAGAGACGCCGCCCGTCCCCGATACGCTCGACTGGGATTTGTGGATAGGCCCGGCGCCGTATCGGCCATACCACAGGTGCTATCATCCGGGGGTCTGGCGGGCGTGGTGGGACTTCGGCTGCGGGATGATGGGCGACCGCGGCGCTCATACGCTTGACCCGATCTATTACGCCTTGGAATTGGGCGCGCCGCAGAGCGTCGAGGCAACGTCGCTGGAAGGCGGCGGCGAGACGCATCCGATCGCTGCGATAGTCACCTACAGATTCCCGGCCCGCGGAAGCAAGCCGCCGGTGAAACTGACCTGGTACGAAGGGCTTCAGGCACCCAGGCCGGCGGAACTCGAAGACGGCAGGAAAATGGCACATCCCGAAGGCGGGGCGATATTCATCGGAGATAAGGGCAAACTGATGTGCGGAGTCTATGGGGAAAGCCCCCGGCTGATTCCGGAAGCCAAAATGCAGGCCTACAAGCAGCCGGAAAAGACGATCCCCAGAGTTACAACATCGCACGAACAGGATTGGGCAAATGCCTGCAAGGCCGGCGCTCAGCCCAGCGCAAGCTTCGACTATTCTGGACCCTTAAACGAGATGGTCCTTTTGGGCAACGTCGCAAAAAAGATGGGCACGAAGATCAACTGGGACCACGAGAATATGAAGGTTACGAACATTGCCGAGGCAAACCAGTATGTCTGTAGAGAATATCGGCAAGGCTGGACGCTGTAGAACATCGTCCCGCAGCGCGGCCGCGCCTGCGCATTACATAGAATTCTCTTGTCGGACTTTGAATAGCAAAATGAACAACATTTTCAATAAGATGGCGGCGCACTGTCATTCCGGCCTTGAGCCGGAATCCAGAACTCTAAAACTGGACTCCCGCCTTCGCGCAAAAGAGACACTCATGAGGTAAATGCAGAGAGGCCCTGCAGTCGACTCTGGAGGCCACGATATCTCAGTGAAATGGAGAAAGGTGCCATAGCTGAAGGTTGGGGAGCAGGCAAGTGATCAAAGCGGCATATTCTCACGGTTTAGACTGGGTACTCCCTAAAAGAACAGGGTACATTAAGAAAGAGGTAACGAAACTATGAGAAGAAAGGAATATGCAAGTTGGAGAATTGTGCTCCTGAGTTTTGGAGCAGCATCTTTAGTCGCAGCTTATGGATGTTCGGACAGGGACGACCGGGAGAAAACGGATGAGTTGCCAAACGCGCAACCGCCTAAGACAATGCAACTGAGGATGGATGACGAAACAGCTATCGACGCAGTCTATATTCAACCGGGTTCTTTTGTTAGGGGCAGAAATGTTGGGTTGGCGGAGAAGGCCGTTTCAAAGATCGGGCAGGTAGGGATGGTTGGGAAGTATCCCGATGATTGGCCGGCACGTAAGGTCACAATTACAAAGGGATTCTACGTGGGCAAATACAAGGTGACGGCTGCACAATTCTGCAAGTTTCTAAACGCCATTCCCAATCCGCAAGATAACGTCACGTTGAACAAATATGCTCCAATAGAAATAAAAGACGGAGCTTATGTTCCCAGGCCGGGTTGTGAGAACTGCGCGATCAATGTCGTCCACTGAAAGGGGCTGTCGCGTTCTGTGAGTGGCTCAGTACCAAGACGGGGCATACGGTGCGGTTGCCAACTGAGGCGGAATGGGAGTTTGTTGCTCGTGGGGCTGAGGGCAGAACTTACCCCTGGGGCGAAACCGATATAGAATGGACAGACCAATGGCCAGTAGAGGGACGGGAGAATAGAGAGAAATATCCACATCCCTGGAGTAGCGCCCCAGTGGATGCATTTCCGGAGAATGTGACCCCGCATGGTGTGGTTGGAATGAAGAGTTGGGTTAGCGAATGGTGTTCGGATTTCTATTGTGTTCGTTATTTGAAGGACGATGTTATTGACCCCCAAGGACCCACGCAAGAAGACCTTTCAAACAAATCGCTTAATCCTTTTAGCCCTCAGAAGTATCATGTAAAGCGAGGGCGGGCCTCCTTCACTGGGCCTCGAGAGTTCGGTGATGTAGTCGGCGACTCAGGCAGCATCTACGGCTTTCGTGTCGTTGTCGAGGTCCCCGTGACCAAGTAAAGGCAGAACGAGTGGGCTTATTGCTGTGCACATCTTTGTTGCCAATTCTACTATGTTCACCTTCTCGGAGTAGCTATGTGTCCGAGCGATTGGCAACGATAAACGGTGGAGGAGTAATCAAAAAGCCATGAAAGGGCATCTCGCCTGTACGGGCGTTATTGCTTTGAGAATTCGGATTTCGTGCTTCGTATTTTCTAAACGGGAGGTTTTATGAGTGAGCTTCTATACATCAAGGCATCGCCGATGGGCGACCTCTCTTTTTCAATCGCAGCGGCCGATGCGTTCGTCGAGGCGTATCGCAATGCCAATCCGCAGGATACCATACGGACGCTCGATATCTTCAAAGAGCCTCTGCCCGCCTTCGACTTCGCCGCCGCCTCGGCGAAGTACAAAATTATGCACGGCAAGGATCATTCGCAGAAAGATAAAGAGGTCTGGGGCAGGGTCGTCGGGGTGATCGAGCAGTTCAAGTCGGCGGATAAGTACGTCTTTGCCGTGCCGATGTGGAACTTCTCAATCCCCTACCGGCTCAAGCAGTACATCGACATCATCGTCCAGCCCGGCTACACATTCGGCGTCACGCAGGCTGGCTACGAGGGTATGGTCAAGAATAAGCCCGTCTTTATCGCCTACGCCCGCGGCGGCGAATACAAACCCGGCAGCCCCGCTGAGGCCTTCGACTTGCAGAAACGGTATCTCGAACTCATACTCGGCTTTATGGGATTCACCGACATCCGCTCGGTCGTCGTCGAGCCTACCCTCGCCGCCGGCCCCGACACCGCAAAAGTAAAAATCATAGCCGCCATCGAAAAAGCAAAGCAACTCGCCGCAGAATTCTAACAGACGTGCGGTTGTCCCGAGTCATTTCGTCAGTCTGTCGCAGCTCGTGGCTACATTCTTCTCGAACTGTTTCTTGCAGCGCTCAAGCTTCCGGTCTGTGGGATGCCTATCAGGCTGTCAACCGACAGATCTTCGTCAATCAGCGGCCAAGATATTCCGTATCCCGAAGGCGATACTTGATATTTCTCTCTCTCAGCGGGTGAGGCATCTGCGAGCTTCCTAGAGATATCGGTCAACAAAAATATGTAATCTCTGCCGTCAACCTTCATTGACAGTCGTGTCTCGTCAAAGCACACGTTCTGAATATCGTGAAGCTTCTTCATCATTTGAGTAAAAGAAGAATCTCCAACCCATTACAAACAAAATAGTCGGCATAAATCATCCCCGCAGTTGTCAATACCTCGACCTGTTGCCGTAGTCGCCGCGTGGGTATCTGCCGTAGGGGTCGAAAAGCCTTCTGGTGGCGTCGATTTCCTGGGCCAGCAGGTCCAGGCGGTGGCGAAGGTCCTGCTCCATCGTCGGGATGTTCTTGTCGAGCATCTCGGTGTTCTTTTTCACGTCCGCCACGACGCTGTCGATCTGCCCAACGCTCGCCTCGATCTTCGCGGCGCCGGCGTCAACCTTGGCCTCGAGCTCGGTAAACCTCGTGACATATTCAGCCTGAAACTCAAGCTCTTTCAGTTTTGCCCGCGACTCGACCTGCTTGGTCCAGACCTCGCGGTCGGCTTCGAGCTCGGCGACTTTCCGGTCCATCTCCTTGGATTTCTCCAGGTCGAGCTGAGAATTGCCCTCAATAAGCTGCTTGGCCCTCTGGTAAAAACGAATCGCCTGGATGAAGTCGTCCGGGTCGTCCTTGAAGTCCCAGGTCCTTCCGGCGAAATACTCGGCCATATCCGTGTAGTACTTGCTCGCAGAGACGTTCTTGGCCTGCAGGCTCCTCGACTCTATGTCTCTTTTGCTGTAAGTAGCTACGATCAGCGTGCTTCCTTCAATCTGTTCGACTATGACCTTGTTCCGGTCCTCGCTGATGAGCTTGCCGAAGACAAGCGTTCCGCTCTTGAGGTAGAAGTCAACCGTCCGTATGGAGCGGATTCCTGTTGTTGCCGCGTCTTCGTCGGGCAATGGCACAGTGCTTTCGCGGTCCGATAATTCGAGAACTGTTTGCACGACCGGGTCTCTCTCGGTCGTCTTTGCACTCGAATCCGGTCGTGTGCCCGTCACAGACCTCGTTGAGGAGGCCGCTCGGGCGCGGGGTTGTGCATCCACTGTCGCGATGCAGACTGCGATTAGAACAAAAACGATTGCCGTGGTGGTTCTGTCGCCGGTGGTCTTCATTGTTTTATCCTCCAATAAAGCCGGTTCATTACTCAGACTGACCGGTCCCCTGGGGACAGCACAATAACTCCTTATGCGACAGCAATATAGCACAGTGTGTCATTCCCGCCCCACATCGGCGTGCGGGGTAAACTTCAGCGGGAATCCACTCACCGCCCACACTACTGGATACCTGCTTTCGCAGGTATGACAAGGCGAACCGGTCAGTTTGAGTTCCTTAATAAATATCGTTGAGATTATACCAGACTTTCGACCCTAACGCCAGAAAAAAATGTGCCGATGTAACTGCGGCATCCGCAGGAATGAAAAGACCCAAATAGAAAACGGGCGCGAGTACCGGCATTGCCGGCACTCACCGCCCGTTAAATCTCGTAGATTCCTGGCTCTATGACGTGTTTTAGAGAGCCTGTCGTCTGCGGAGGATTAGCCCGCCGAGACCAAGCAGCACTATCGTCACGGGTTCCGGAACTGCGGCCACAATGCGATCAATACCTACCTGGCCCCAGGTGCCCTGGCCAGCCCAGGCCGGATCGGTCGCTACAAGCATCAGGACTGTACCGGCAGTGCCGGTGAACGTCGTCTCTACCCAGTATTCGTTCGTGGCTGAGTTGGAGACATAGTTGCCCCAATACACATAGTCAACATAGACGTCGAAGTCATCGCCGCCGCCGCCGGCCGCATCCAGAGCCAATCCGTCGAGGTGTCTAATCTCGACGTAAGCTATTGGCTCGGGGAACGTGACCGTTGCTATTCTTTGGTCAGTTGCTCCCCAGATTGTCCTGCACTTGTGGTCGAAGGTCGCGGTTGTGGGATCGGAGTAGTTATCGCCTCCGCTGCCGAAACCGCCCCAGTTGCCGCCGATGCTGTCCGGATGTATCACGCTCCAGTTCGTCATCGGATACGGCTCAGACGAGCCTAAGTCCACTGTGTACGCCGCCAGTGCCGGTCCCGAACAGAGAGCCAACACCACAATTACTGCCAAATTCTTCATCACTTGACCTCCAAAAGAATTACCACTTCGTTAGTACAACATCACTCCATTGTCCTTCATATTATTGTTAATTAGGCCTAAAGACTACGCCGTCTTCGTAACCAACCGACAAGCCCGACGCCAATGCCGCCCAACAGAACAGCCCCTGGAGCAGGAATCGGAGTCCCCTCAACGCGGTCGATAGCCAATTGACCCCACGTTAAGAACCCAGGCCACGGAGGAGCGGTGCTGGTGATTCTAAGCGTGGTGCCAGGCGTCCCGGAATAAGTGGTAAGCACCCATACTTCGGCACCAGGACTCGCGGTGTAATGGGCCCAGAAATTCCCGTCAACGTGAACATCGAAGCTATCATCGCCGCCTCCATCCAAGTGTCTGATTGTCACGGACTCTACGGCCACAGGGAACACGATCTCGGCCCAGTTGTACGAGTCGAGCGCGCCGCCGGCGCCGCCCCAGACCATCCTGCATTTCTTATCATTTGACGCAGGGTCGGTTGTAATCCCGCCGTAGCCGGCACCTATGTGCGACTCATACGATCCCCAGTCGGCCGGTCCAGGGGCTACCGTATTCACACCATACAACACTTCACTTGCAGGCGTGCCTAACTCTACCAGAAGAGTCGGGAGCGCCTGTGCCGTGCCTGCACACACAAGCAGGGCGACTGCAAAAACCATTACTGTCTTTTTCATTTTCTTTTCATCTCCTTTTCTTTTTCTCCACCTGCAATATCTTTGCTTCCCTTCGTTGCATCTCCTTATAGAACAGTGGTCCATTGAAGAAAAATCAAACGCACCGGACAGGAACATCCCGTCCGCATTAAAAATCTGCACTTTTCATAGCGTGCGGAAGCGGACGTCTGCAAAGACCCTGCGCCGTCCACGCGCACCACACGTAAAAATCAAGACAACCCTGTCGGGGAAGAAGGGTCCGCACAGCCCTGTGTGAGCCTTCTGGCCATACCTCCATGCAATGCTATTATGTAATGATACCCCATCTTGCCAAGCTCTGTCAAGCACAAACTTCGCAAATTTCCCAAAAATCCTAAAATCCCATAGTTTCTATGTCTCTTTCACCGCCCGAAATGCCTGGATTCTGTGCACAAAACCCATCCCTGAGCCTCTAAATGCGGTTGTTATCGGGCAAGCAGCTACCCGCCGGAGCGGAAGGTTTTTTAGAAAAATGTTGCGCTTTGGATGACAATAGAAGCGCTGCAGAATCGCAGAATTCGGCATGGGCATGAAAGTGGATTAGATCAGCATTAGCTGTTTATGAGCCGGTGTGCCCGGAGCAGTTCCGCCACGCTCCATGCCTGTGCAATGCAGCCTCTGGGGGTATGCGGCGCTTCGCCGTCAAATATCTCCGAGATGCTTGCGAGACAGGCGTCGGCGGTGAGGTGCTGCAGCAGGGGGGCAATGAACTCAGCGGCGGTCTTCCTGCTCTTTTTGCTGAATCCGTTGACCTTCAGATACGCCTCGATGAACGGCCCCATGAGAAACGCCCAGACGGTTCCCTGGTGGTAGGCCTCGTCTCGCTGCCGCGGCGCGCCTGTGTAAACGCCTTTGTAGCGTTCGTCCCTGCGACTGAGCGTTCGCAGGCCGAAGGGAGTGAGCAGCTCAGCGGCAACGACGGCGACTACACCCTTCTGCTGATCGCAAGTCAAGGGCGAGTAGGGCAGTGACACGGCGAATATCTGGTTCGGACGAAGGCTCGAATCAACCGACCCGTCGGGCAGAATGCAGTCATTGAGGCAGCGCAGGCGGTCGTTCCAGAACAGGCTTCTAAAGCTCTCGGCGGCTTGCTCACCCATTGTTCTGTAGCGATTGGCGTCCTCAGCATTTCTATCGGCATAGAACCGGGCCATAAGCTGCAGCGCATTATGCCACAATGCGTTCACCTCGACGGCCTTGCCGTACCTGGGCGTAAAGGCGACTTCGCCATACTTGGCGTCCATCCAGGTCAACTGTGTCTCAACGTCGCCGGCGCTTATCAGGCCGTCCATATCGGCGCGGATATTGAATCGAGTTCCCTTCCGGTAGGAGTCTATAATCCATCGGATTATGGGCAGCAGGTCCTGCGTGAACGTCTGCGAGTCGCCCGTAGCGCTGAGGTATTGAAAGGCCGCGTTGACAAACCACAGCGACGCATCGACGCTGTTGAAGTGAGCGGTCTGGCTTCTGTCGTCGAAGCGGTTCGGGATCATTCCCTCGTCCGCCGCTGCGGCAAAAGTCTTCAGGACCGACCTTGCCTCCTCGAATCTTCCTGTTTCAAGCAGCAGGCCCGGCAGGGCGATAAAGGCGTCTCGCCCCCAGTCCGCAAACCAGGGGTAGCCGGCCACAATAGTCGCTCCGGCCCCATCCCGGCCATCGCGCTTGGCTATGAACTGGTCGGCGGCAAGGTGCAGGATGGCGGATTCTCGACTGCCGTGCTTGCCGGCCGGGCTTATGACACGGCGATAGTGATCGTCCAAATCCTTGCGGAGTAAATCGCAATCAATATCGGCCGGCTCGACGCGATTGGATCCGGCAATCAGACTTGCCCAAAAGACCATCCTGCACGGTGAGTCGATCTTCGTCTTAAAGAAGCCCGGCGTCCAGAGGTCCTCCGTGAATTCCTGGCCCCGTTCTTTGTTCGCCCGATAGACGAAGTTGAACCACCACTGCTCGTCTTTCTTAAAAGCCGCGGCAGGGCAATTCAAGAACAATGTGCAGCCCGGCATTGGGCTGTGAACGGCGACGCCGTCGTCCCGAATCGTCGCATTCAGGACGGCATCCGACTTCTGCAAGCCGTGGAATTCCCTCAATCCGACGAAAGGCCTGATCACAAAGTCCCCGGCCCGGGAAACCTCCGTGAAATCGTATTCGAGAACAACCGTATCGGCGCCGCGGGCCAGATATATCGATTTTGTCAGCCGGCACTCGGCGAATTCATACTCGAAATGCACCCCGCTATCACGCCGAAAGCTCCTTATCGCGCTATAGCCGCGAGGTGCGAATTTGTCGTCGAATTCAAAAGTCGAAAGATTGCGAACCTGCCTGATGCCGTGCTCTCTGGCCCCGCCGACCGACCGCGCCTCGCATGGAAAGATAAGCATTTCCTGGCAATTGGCCAGCGACATCACCCTCTTGACCGGCGGCCGCAGAGAGCCGACGAGCAGGGCATGGTAGCTGCTCGTGTTGCAGCCGACCACCGTAGATGATGAATACCCGGCCCGACCGTTCGTCAGCAGCCATTCTTTGCTCAGAAGCTCGTCGAGCGATTGGCCCGTTGTTGAGAGAGATACAATTGCTGCGCTGTCGGCCTTCTGCAAAGTCAGCACGTTCCATTCCCCAAGGATGCGCCCGGACCGGGAAATTCAAGCCTGTTTCGCCAAAGTTGTCGTTCTCAGGATATCGTCTGCAAACCGGCAGGCTCGGTGCTTTGCGGCGGAGTCAAAAGTGCGCCCCCATGCGTCGGCTTGGAGCACCGGCTTTGAAGATTATCGAGCACGTTCATGAAATTTATGTACGAATCATAAGGCGAGTCGTAGGGGTTGAAATACTTATGCACGTCGCCGTCGGCGAAGTACTTCGTGCACATATAGTAAAAGTGGTCCGAGGCCTGTAGTTTCCGCCAGTCGGAGATGATTTTCGCATCCCCGGTGCTCTTAATCTGTTTCTCAAGCCGATACAGCTCATGTATGGCGTTGGACTGCATCGCATTTCCCAGCCAGGCGGATAGGTCTCTCTCGGTATCGGCCCAGCTTATGATGTGCGGCACGGCAACCGTATCAACCGGACGGTAGGATTCAATCACATCGCTGGGGGTCTTGAAATTGTTATCGGGATGCTCGAGTATTTTTTCCGGCAGATTCCGAACAAAATTGAAAATCCCGGTGTCTTCCCACTGGTGCTCGCCGAAGGTTTCGTAGTCCATAAAAAGATTGACCACGTTGCCGTTGCCGTTGACATCGCTGATCCATCGGGCGAATTTCTCCGCCGTCAAAGGCCATTCCGGCCAATCGCGATTGGAGAATCTAAATGCGATGTCGTCGCTGAGAGAATAGTTCTTCAGCAGCAGCTTGACGTGACGGCAATTCTTCGGCTTGTACAAAAAGTTCGGGCTCCTGTGCCCCAGGATATGATCGGCCCCCTCGGTGATAATTCCATCGAACTGCCCCATAGCCTCGATTAGGCAGGCCAGCTCGTTGTTGTATATCAGCTCGGTGTTTCGGAATACGCGAGGCTTCTGCCCGAACAACTGCTCGATCGTCTCGCAGTGCTTGTTGACCTGAGTGATAAACTCATTGCGGGAGTAGAGAAAGCTGAGGCTGTGGTAGTATGTTTCGCCGAGGAACTCAACGCAGCCCGTCTGGGCAAGGGCGTCGAACGTGCTCAACACCTCCGGCGAATAATGCTGCAATTGCTCCAGCAGAACGCCCGTGATGCTGTAGGCGACTTTGAACCTCCCCTCAAACCGCCGTATCAACTCCAGGATCAAACGGTTGGCAGGAAGGTAGCACTTATTGGCGACCTTTCGGCAGACCGACGCATTCTTGAAATCGTCGAAATACTGATGGTTGCTGTCAAATACCGTGTAGTGCCTGAGTCTTAAAGGCTGATGGACCTGAAAGTAAAAACAAACTGACGGCATATATCATGTTCCGTGTTGGGCCTGTCCGAATACTCAATCGACTCTCGGCGCCCGGATTGGTTCAGACCGAAACGAGCATTTCTTCGTATATCCTTGCGCACTTTTCAGCGCTGTCTTTCCAGCGAAGTTTCCGCACCTCGAAGTTGCCGTGGCTCCTGAGAGTCATCTGCAAAGGCGGGTACTTCAGGACCGCCACCACTTTGTTCGCAATCTCCTGAACGTCCCAGAAGTCAACCTTAAGTGCGTGTATGAGCACCTCGCAGACCCCGCTCTGCTTGCTGATGATTACGGGGACGTCGTTGCCCAGCGCTTCGAGCGGTGCGATTCCAAACGGCTCGGAGACCGAAGTCATAACGTAGAGGTCGGCCATCTTGTATATCTTCTGCACGTCCTGTCCACGCAGAAATCCGGTGAAGAGCACCTTGTGTCCGATTCCCAGCTCCGCCGCCAGCTCTATCGCGCGATGCATCATATCCCCGGAGCCGGCCATAACAAACTTGACGTTGTCCATTACCTCGAGTACTTTTTTCGCCGCGTAGAGGAAATACTCCGGACCCTTCTGCATCGTAATTCGCCCGAGAAACAGTACGATCTTCTCGTCGCTGCGGATTCCCGTTGCCGCCAGTGACACCTCGGCGCCCCCGTTATGCTCAACGCCGTTGTGGACGACCTCAACTTTGTCTCCGCTGATGCCGTACCTGCTGATTATGATGCCCCTGGTAAAATGGCTGACCGCGATTACCTTGTTCGCACGCTGCATGCCCTGTCGTTCGATATCATAGATCATCTGGTTGACGTGCTCTCCGCTGCGGTCGAATTCCGTCGAGTGGACGTGAACAACAAGCGGTTTGCCCATGATTGTCGCCACGGCGATACCGGCCGGATACGTCATCCAGTCGTGGGCGTGAACAAGGTCGAAGTCCTCGCTTTGAGCCAGATCAACCACAAGAGCGGCATAGCGGTGGACCTCATTGTACATATCGTGACTATAATCGGTCCCCGCAGCAGGCTGAGAATCCGACAGGCCGGCGTGCTTCAATTGCTTGCGCCTGATAGTCTCTTCGATTCTCTGCCGGTAAACATCCGGCGTCGTATAGGGTTCCAGCGGAGATGCAATTGTGCGAAATTCCACATTCTTCAATTCGTCAATTCGGTAAGACTGTCTTGCGGTCCGAGAATTGGGATTGAGAAGGTTGACGTGGGTGGCGTATTCGTTTTGGATGGCCTTGGGCAGAACAAACGTTACACGTATGCCCATCTGGTCCATTGCCTTGGTCAGCCCGTAGCAGGCCGTGCCGAGCCCGCCGCTGATAAACGGCGGAAACTCCCACCCTAACATCAAGACCCTTAAAGATTCCCCCACTTGGTTTAGTCGCATAATCACTCGTTCTACAAGAAGTAACGCAAGATTGTCTCGGCAGAGCCAGAAGTAACGTAATACCCAGGCTGAACACGCCGCCGGCATGAAGCAAAATTCACAAACCACCGGTTAAATTGCTTATCGTCAAGAACTTGCGCTGGCTTAATCTTATGCCTATAAAAAAAACGTTCGCAGAATGTTTCTCTGTAGTATAAATCGGCTTTTCAGTACCGCAGGTTCAACAAATCTTAAAAAAATGCGCGATTATGAAGGTGATAACGCAGCTATTATAGGTTGCAGGGGAAATCCCCAATACGAAAGGGAATTCCTGCTTTCGGGCCCGGTTTGAGGACCTTTTAGCAGGCAGACAGGCTATTTTCCGCGTTGCTGGGGGCTATAAGCACGCAATTATGCGCAAACGCCGCACATCATGCGTGCTGAAAAGCCGTTCCGTGCAAGAAAGCAACGGAACGGCTTAATTCAAACAAGACCATTGTGAACATAAACCACGTGTTCACAAGTATTTAGGCAAGAACACCCTACAGATCCTGTGGCTTGACGGTGCTGCGGCGGTTGGCCTGGGTTCTTGCAACAGCGCTGTCCAGCATACAATATACCTTCTCGCTGATTGCTTCAAGCGCATCGGATGAGGTCATCATCTTCTTGCTCTTGACGTAGGCCTTGACTTTACTTGCGACAATTAGAGAATCCCTTTTCTTTGCCATTTCTAAAAATCCTCCATGCTATAGAGAGTTAGAAAAGTAATATTCCGGTACCTTAATTTTTAAGTCCGGTACGTTATTTGGCCTTCAAATTACACGGGGCAATCCGATTTGCAACAAAAAAATGTGGTGAAGCCCCAAAATTTTAATGCTATCGGCCAAATGCGCGCTCAGGGTGCAAATTTCCACGCAGCCTGTTTTTTTGATTATTTGCCCTGTTTGTTTTGACGAATATATCCGGGATGTAGTTGTTGCCGTCTTGTCTCTGCAAGCCGGCGAATGAATCAGTTGATACTTACAATGGTGAAAAGGGGTCGTAGAAGGCCCGAATGGTTACGGAGAGATAGAGATGACAAAGCGCTCGAAAAAAGGTCGCGACGCACAGGCCAAGCTTGAGGGATACGTGGTTGTCACCTTTGCCGACGACGTTGAGCAGGCAAGGGACTATGAAAGTCTGTTGAGGGCCAATGAGGTCCCCGTTGAGATCACAGAGCAGGCCGACCAAATGGGAAACCGCGAGATCGCAGTCATGGTGCCCGACGAATTCCTCGACGAGGCGCATGTGATAATCGAGTCGCAGGATGCCTATGATGATTTCTACGACCTCGCACTCGAAGACGACAACGAGGAGGAATTCGACAGCGACATCTTCGAGGATGATTTCTAAGTCGGCGGCAATATTTTGAAGCTTGTCCGCGAACTCGTCCGGCAAGGCGCCGGGGACGCCGCCTGCTTCTTGAGGCAGACTCATGCCCGCAACGGAATCGGCACAAATTCAAGTGTGAGATACGATGACAAAGAATAAATCAGAAGAACGTCGTCGCGGCGAGAGCCGGAGAATCGATGTGGTCGATAGACGCCTCAGCCTGGACCGACGACGCGGACCCGGAAGACGACTCAGCGACGAACGCAAGGCCGCGGAAGAAGGCCGAATGTCCGATGAGCAGTTTGAGTTCCTCCTGGCCATCGACGAATACAAAAGGTCCAACTCCCGCCCCTTCCCCACGTGGACCGAGGTCCTCGACGTAATAAAAGCCCTCGGCTACCGCAAAGTCGCCGAGCCGCAACCTCTCGATCGGCTAACAAGCGAAGATGAACAAGTCAAAGTCCCCCTGGAAACCTGCCTGGACTAAGGGACAATTGACTCCCAAGAGAACGGGATCTTCGATATTGATGATTGATAGTCCGGCCTCTGCGGCCGACTCTTCTTCGACTCATTGAGAGACTGAAGCCTATTGTTTTCATACTACAATCCTTCAACTTCTGTTTTTTCTGCACGTTTTTTAAACCCGACATAACTAACTTGTTGAGGTTACAGTAGTTATGCTAATTCTGCTCCTCGGAAACTCTCCGATGAGTTTACCGCTTTGGGCCTCCGGCATGTTGTGCTCTGACGCCGCTGAGGAATATGCCGGTGGCTCCAAAGCGCTAAACTCCAAGTTCGCCGGAGGCTGCACATCATAATCACTCAACCGGCTATTCTGCATAAGAGCCGGACATTGGGAGAGTATAATGCTGTTTGGTTGCGGCTGAGCGAAGCGAAGCCGCGCCAAGCCAATCCAAAGCCATTAGCCGGAAGTCTGAGGAACCCACGCGGCAATCAAGTAAAGAGCCCGCATCCAGCGTGCCGCCCGATT
>DATEBC010000391.1:0-3685 GCA_035288065.1 Sedimentisphaerales bacterium
CCAGGGTAATCCCGTAATAGGGCATATCCGCGGCGGCAACCGCGACCCGAAGGTCATTTGGCATGAGCCGACAAATCAGTGGGTGATGGTGCTTTACATCGAGCAGAACACTATGGCGTTTTTCACGTCAAAAGACCTCAAAACGTGGCAGCGTCAAAGCGAGATAGAGTGTTATCACGAGTGCCCGGAGCTGTTCGAATTGCACGTTGACGGCGATAAGAACAACACCAAGTGGATACTGTACGGGGGCAGCGGCGATTATCTGATAGGTCAATTCGACGGCACGGAATTCAAGAAGGAGACCGAGAGCATTCCCTTCCAGCGTGGCAACTGCTTCTACGCATCGCAGACGTTCAACAACATCCCCGAAGAAGACGCCCGACGCATCCAGATTGCCTGGGGCCGGGTCGCAATGCCTGGGATGCCGTTCAATCAGCAGATGCTCTTCCCGGTCGAGCTGACCTTGCGGACGACGGATGAGGGCATTCGAATGTTCGCCGAGCCGGTCGAGGAAATCAAGAAGATTCACGGCAAGAAACACTCCTGGAAGGCCGAGACCTTGGAGCCGGAACGGAACCTTCTTTCGGGCACCGAGGGCGGGCTGTTCCACATTATCGCCGAGTTCAACGTCGGCGATGCGGCCCAATTCGGATTCGTAATTCGCGGCACGCCCGTTACCTACGATATCGAGAAGCAGGAGATTTCCTGCAGCGCCAACAGCGCAAAACTGAAACCGGCCGATGACAAAATTCGGCTCGAAATCCTCGTCGATAGAACTTCTATCGAAATCTTCGGCAATCACGGCCGCGTCTATATGCCCATGGGCGCAATTCTGCCAGAAGACAACAAAACCATAGAGATATTCAGTAAAGACGGCAGCACAACGATAGGCTCGCTTGAAGTCTACGAACTCCGCTCAACTTGGAAATAGCTCACTGACATTTGACAAGTAAGCTGTAAAATGACGCAGGCAACAAAACGATGATAGCGATAGACATTGCAGCAGCAGTGGTCGTGTTGATTGTTGTGTTCTTCGCAGCAAAGCACGCGGCGCGCGTGGCGAATCGCAAGCGGCTTTTGGCTGCGGGCTTGCCGGACGAGTACGCGCGGATCATCGAGAAGAACGTGCCCCTTTACACACGTCTGCCTGATTCGGTGAAGCGGCAGCTCGGCGGGCTTATCAACATCTTTCTCGCTGAGAAGCATTTCGAGGGCTGCGGCGGATTAGAGATTACCGACGAGATAAAAGTCACCATAGCCGCCCAGGCCTGCGTGCTCCTGCTGAATCGAAAGACAAGATACTTCCCCAAGCTTAGGACAATCCTGGTTTATCCGCACACATACGTCGCCAAGACCGTATCGTCGGAAGGGGGGCTGGTGGTGGAGGAGCGGAGTGTTCGGCTGGGCGAATCCTGGCAGAGAGGGCCGGTAGTCCTGGCCTGGGACAGCGTAACAGGCGGAACCTCGAATACTCCTGATGCGCAGAACGTTGTCATTCACGAATTCGCGCATCAGTTGGACCAGGAAGGCGGCGATGCCGACGGCGCCCCGATACTCGAAGATCACAGCCGCTACAGGGCCTGGGCGCAAGTCTTGAGCGCCGAATATAAAGCGCTGCAAAGGAAGAAAGAAAGGCGAAGCCGGTCGGTTATGGACAAGTACGGAGCGACGGACCCGGCTGAGTTCTTTGCGGTGGCGACGGAAACATTCTTTGAGAAGTCCGGGCAGATGCGAAAGAATCATCCGGAGCTTTACGAGGAACTCAAGGACTACTACAAACTCGACCCGGCCGAATGGGCGTAAGGAAAGTTGCATCCGCCGGCGCTTCTGGTATCTTATTGCATGTCCGGACCCGGTCGTCGGGCTTGACGCAACTGTGCAGAAGTTCAATCCTTGACAGGAAGTGAGCAATTCCGGTACCGACGGCACAAGTTTTACAGATGGTCGCAGATTGATACAGATCGAAGATAAGGAGTGAAAAAATGTTTCTGAATGTCGGGCCGATTTCTCGTCGTGAGCTGTTGTTGCGGAGTGTGCAGGCTGGTGCGGGTGTTTTTGCCGTCGGCGCTCTGTCTTCATGTGGCTCTTTGCATCGCGGCAGGGAGGGTAAAGCGGGGTCCGCGATACGTTTTGGTTTTACTACCTACCAGTGGGGCAAGGGCTGGGACATTCCGACCCTGATCGCCAACTGCCGAAAGGCCGAGGCCTTCGGCGTCGAACTGCGAACGAGCCAGTCATACGCTCATGGCGTCGAGCTGGACTTAGACCCCGAACAGCGTGAAGACGTCAAGAAACGCTTCGAGGACAGCCCCATCGAGCTGGTGGGCCTGGCAACCAGCGAGCGGTTCGATTCACCCGACCCGGAAGAAGTCAAGACGGCCATCGAAAATGCCAAGGCCTTTATCAAGCTGGACCACGATATCGGCGGCAGCGGAGTGCGGGTGTTCCCCAACAGCTTTCACAACGAAGTGCCGCGAGAGAAGACTATCGAGCAGATAGGCAAGGCGCTGAACGTGGTCGGCGCCTTTGCCGCCGATAACGGCCAGCAGGTTCGCCTCGAGGCCCACGGGACCGCCGGCGAGCTGCCCAGCCTAAAGGCGATAATGGGGCATGTCACCGAGCCGAGCGTGCGTATCAAACTCAACTGCGACAACAGAGACGCCCAGGGCGAAGGCTTCGAGCACAATTTCAACCTTGTCAAAGAGCTGCTCGGCTGCACGATTCATTCACATGATTTCAACGACGAGGGCTACCCTTACCAGTTGATGACGGATTTGCTCGTCAAGAACGAATGGTCCGGCTGGATACTCGTGGAGAACAGCAGCAAAGTCCCAGACCGTGTCGCGGCGCTTATCGAGCAGCGGGAGATATTCGAGCAAATGCTGGCGAAATCTCCGGGGGCCTGACGAAGAGAATGAACCGGGCGAGAGCGACATAGATGAGCACGAAGACCAGAGGTGTTATAGCTATCCTTGGCGCGAGCCTGATGTGGGCCATTGAGGCGCATCTCTTGAAACTTGCCCACAATGCGGGCGCGCACTATCTCCAGACTTTTACTTTCAGGGCAATTGGCGTGGCTGTAACGGCTTTGGTTTATGTCCTTGTGACCAGACCTGCCAACCTGCGAATTACTCGCCGGCAGTTTTCCTTGATTTTTTATATCGCCCTGGCCGGTACGATGTTCGCAGATTTGTTGTATGTGTATGCCCTGGCGGAGATTCCGGTGATTAACGCGGTCCTGATCGGCCACATGCAGCCGATTTCGGTTGTGCTGATGGGATATTTTGTCCTCCGTGAAGATAAACTGACGCGTCATGACTACCTCGGCATTGGCATCATGATAGTCGCGGGCATGCTCGTCGCGACGAAAACGCCCGCCAATCTGCGAGCTTTGAAGCTGGGTTCTCTCGGCGATTTGCTTGTTCTGATTGCAACGGTCGCCTGGGCGACAACCGGGATAACCATGAGGAAGTACTTGCGGCAGCTTGACGCCGGTGTTCTTGCCTTCTATCGGTACGCAATCGTTTTGGCGGTCTTTCTCACATACGTGCTGATCACGTCACATTTGGCGCTATCGAGCATCTATCAAATTCTCGTCGGGATTGTCGTCGGCGTCGGAACCATATTCTACTACGAAGGCTTGAAGCGAATCAAGGCCGCGCAGGTCTCAGCTCTTGAGTTATCG
>DATEBC010000392.1:0-11393 GCA_035288065.1 Sedimentisphaerales bacterium
CTCCCATTCCGTCAGCTCACAGGGATCATGTGTCAGGCGCCAGGCATCCAGGTTGACCGGCGTATCTGTCGGATTATGAATCTCTATCCAGTCGGAAGATTCCTGGTCTTCATCCAGAAGCTCACCCGGCCCCAGAGGTTCGACGCTATGGTTGCTCGTCATAAACTCGGTGATTATTGCAATCCCGCCCCAGTTCCGCGCAAGCAGCGCAAAATCGACCATATTGATTCCGTTCTTGCCGTCCAGGTCCGCCTCGCACCCGGGCTCAACGCAGCCCGGGCTTAGCCAGCTCTGCGCAAACAGGCGCAGGTCGTCCATATCGACATCGCGGCCGCCATCGAGGTCGCCCACCGGGTAATACTCTGCCCAGGCGCTGATGGCCAGGAAAAGTGATATCCCAAGACAAAACAAAGAATTCTTTGCAGGCAAGAGCATATTCTGCTTCCTTCCTCGGTCAAATCCGTCAGTCGCAGACTGCGTTTCTGACTCAAGCCTTCCAAGTGCTGGAAACGAGGCTTTCTGCTCGCGTCCTAATTGTTCACAGCAGTAACTCGATTTTACACAATTACTCGGGCAATGTCAAGGCCAAAACTCTCAAACATCGGGGTTTTGCCGTAAGTTTCGTCGTAGCATTAGCTTGTAGAAGCGATACGGCGTTGGTGTTTGCTCGGCAAGTTGCCGTGCCCGAATCGGCAGCCATTGTCCATTGTCCGTCGCCTCGGGATCGCAGCAAAACCGCAGCAAATGCCGGCTTCCGACCAAGCGAACAACAAATCGATATGGTTCTCCGCCGGCTATGCTCAATAAACTTGAAGGCAAGCTGGTCGAACTCGACTGGAAACAGGCCAATTACAATGTGAAGGTAGGCCGTAACTCCTTGCGGCACAATAATTTACGTGGTCAGGAATAGTGAAAAGTGCAAAAGTCGAGCTAAGTGCTACGCCTGAATTGCCGATCTAATCTAAACATTTCCTGTGCAGAGGAGGCACGGGGATGTTATAATCTTGTGTTTTACAGATACGCAAGGAACCGTTCAGGACAAAGAAAGGCAAATAGGCCCGTGGCTAAGAAACAAAAGAAGGCTTCCAGCAAGAAGGCCAGACCGGTCCGAAAGAAGAAGAAACACCTCTCCGAGGCCGATCTTGAACATTTCAAGCAACTGCTCTTAGCCAAGCGCAAAGAGCTTATGGTGAACGTGCACGGAATCGGAGACGAAGCCCTCAAGAAATCACAACTGGATGCCAGCGGAGACCTCTCAAGCATGCCGATCCACATGGCTGACCTGGGAACGGACAATTTCGAGCACGAATTAGCCCTGGGATTACTGGATAGTGAGATACAACTGCTCAGAGAAATCGACGACGCCCTGGAGCGCATTGAGCAGGGCAGCTACGGCATTTGTCTGGGAACGGGCCAACAGATACCGAAGACGCGCCTCGAAGCAAAGCCCTGGGCGAGATACTGCGTCGAGTATGCTCGAATGGTCGAGCAGGGGCTCGTTGAAAACCAGCAGGACGAATAGAGGACCGAGTCGAATCCAGCCATGAAGCATAGATGCCCGATATGCAAGAAACCGATAGAGGCATCATCCGGTGTAAAGGGGGGCGAGTCGGAGTTCTTGCCATTCTGTTCCGAGCGGTGTAAACTCGTGGACCTCGGCGCCTGGCTTGATGGAGAATACAGGATAAATGGTCAGCAAGAAACAAGCTCTACAGTTATCCGATAGTTTTCTGTTCCCGAAGTTGTTCCAGGCCTTCCGTATAGCTGTTGGGCCCGGCAAGCTAATGGTCGCTCTCTTGGGCCTGATCGTTATTTGCCTGGCCGGCTATGTGATGGACTTCAGCAGGACAGTCGTTGTGGCCCCTGCGGCGGGAGGAACGAGCAGCGAGCTGGATGTGTATATGACCAGCCCGTCACCGGATCAAGCCGTAGTCGAATTCCGGAAAGAATACGAAGCCAAAGGCTCACGCACAGGCGTTTTTTCCACGCTTTGGGACTTTGGCTCGAAGAAATTCCACACAACTCTAAGGAATTTGTTCGAGATGAACTTCGCAGGCGCGGCCGAGAGTATCGGCGGCTATTTCAAAGGGGTCAGGTGGGCGATGAGATTTCACTATGGCTACTGCCTGGCATTCGCCTTGATAAAACTTGCAGTGTTCTCTGTAGTCGGCGGCGCGGTCTGCCGAATGGCGGCGCTGCAATTCGCCCGCGGGGAGAAGCCGGGCGTCATAGAAGCCCTGCGATTCAGCTCGCAAAGATTCACAAGCTTCTTCTTCGCACCCATACTGCCGGTTATAGGCATTGGGATCATAGCGGCAATCATATTTGTTTTGGGCCTTACACTCAGAATTCCGTACCTCGGAGAATTGATTGTGATGGCTCCGATCATTCTGCTTGTCTTAGTCCTGGGAGCGGCGATTGCCGCTGTGATCGTAGGAACGGTCGGCGGATTTGACTTAATGTTTCCGGCCGTTGCATACGACGGTTCAGACGCCTTCGACGCGATGAGCCGGTCTTTCAGCTACGTCTTCAGCCGGCCCTGGAGGATGTGCTTTTATACTTTGATAGCCGCTGTCCACGGCGCCGTATGCTATGTATGTGTTCGCCTCTTGGCATTTATTCTGCTGTCGGTGACTCATCTGGTGTTCTCTTTTGCCTTCGGTCTCGGCGGCGACGCCGAGAAACTCTCGGCAATCTGGGCCAGGCCGGAGCTTATGAACCTGCTGGGCTCAAGCTCCGCTGCAACAGCCGGTTGGACCGAAGACGTCGCGGCATTTATCATATACTTGTTTTTATGGGTCGTGGCCGGATTAGTGGTATCCGTAGCGATAACTTATTACTTCTCAGCCAACACCATAATCTATTCACTGATGCGCAAGGAAGTTGATAACGCCGGCCTTGACGAGATCTACGACGACTCCGCCGAATCCGAGATGAACTGCATCGCGGATTCGACGAACTCGTAAAGGGCCTCCATTGCAACAGGCAAGTCAGGCCGCACCCAACTGATAGCGTTGGCAGCAAGCGTTTTCACGCCACACCAGGAGGTGTGCCGGGCCGAAAGCTCTTGATAGCGCCCTTTGGTCTTTTTCGCCCGATAATGGATTTGCATATTCGCCATATTTTGGGGGCCGAAGATTTGGAGACCGGAATTGGCGGGCTGACAGTCCAAGCGGTCTCGGTGTCTTGACGCATCCTCAAGCCGCCACTATAGTTGGCCGATGAACGATGGCAGGTAGAGTCTGTGATACAGAGAAAATATGCCTGAATCAAACAGTGACACGCAGCAAGAAGACAGAGGCCCCCGCGCCGAGTCCGCCGCCGGCGGACACCCGGAGACGGCGCTGCTGCGATTCCGCAAGCCTCTGATTGTTCTTTCGCACGCGATCGCTTTTGCCGCTTCGCTGCTTCTGTCTTTCCTTATGGCGCACAATATGGAGATCAAGCAGCAGTGGCTCTTAGAGCAGTTTCCCCCGCTGCTGTTCTTCGTCCTCCTGATTAAGCTGCCGGTGTTTGCCCTGTTCAAGCAATACCGGGGCTGGTGGCGTTATGTGGGCATTTCAGAGTTGGGCGGCATTGTGAGGGCTTCGCTGATAAGCACTCTGGTCATCGTGGGCCTGTGGTTCCTGGTTTTTATTCGAGGAGAAGGTCCGACTCACGAGGCCCTGCGGGGCATAGCCAACGTCAGCCAGGGGGTATTTATGGCCGATATGTTCGGCACGGTCCTGATTCTTTCCGGGCTTCGAATGATCATCAGGCTTTATTACGAAGAGTTTCGCACGGTCGAGGCCGGCCGGCTCAAGAGATTCCTCATCGTCGGAGCGGGCAACACAGGAGAAACGCTGCTGCGGGATATTCACCGTATGCAGGTAATCCAATACGAGGTTGTCGGGTTTATCGATGATGACGCGGCCAAACAAGGCATCAGCATTCATGGAATTCCCGTGCTCGGAACCGTCGAGCGTCTCCCGGAAATCTGCGAGAATCGGAATATCGAGGAGATTGCCATCGCAATGCCCACGGCCTCGCACCAGGAGCTCAGACGCGTTATCCAGGTGTGCGAAGGGACCAAGATCCGCTTTCGAACCGTCCCGTCCCTGACGGATATTGCATCGGGCAAGTTCCGCGTCTCTCAGATTCGAGACGTTGATATAAACGACCTTCTGGGTCGTGAAGCCGTGCAGCTTGATCTCGACTTGATAGAGGCGTTCGCCAGAAACAAGACGATTCTTGTAACGGGGGCGGGCGGCTCGATCGGCTCGGAGATGTGCCGACAGCTTTGCAAGTTCAATCCTAAGCTGCTCCTGCTCATCGAACAGGCGGAAAATCCCTTGTTCTACATAGAACGTGAATTGCGAAGAGACCACCCTTCTGTGGCCTTGGAAGCGGTCGTATGCAATATAACCGACGGAATACGCGTCCATGAGATATTCAGGCGGTACAAGCCGCAGATAGTCATCCACGCCGCGGCTCACAAGCACGTGCCCATGATGGAGCTCAACCCGGGAGAGGCGATTAAGAACAATATTGTCGGGACTTGCAACATGGCCGACGCCGCCGACAGCAACGGCGCATCCAACTTCGTAATGATCAGCACGGATAAGGCCGTTAATCCCACCAGCATTATGGGCTCGTCGAAGCGAATTGCCGAGATGTACATCCAGGACCTCAACAGGACCAGTCAAACGCATTTTGTGACGGTTCGCTTCGGCAACGTGCTTGGGTCGGAAGGCTCGGTTGTGCCTATCTTCAAGAAACAAATAGCCCAGGGCGGGCCGGTCACCGTCACCGACGCCAGGATGAAGCGCTACTTTATGACCATACCGGAGGCCAGCCAGCTCGTTCTGCAGGCCGCGACAATGGGCAAAGGCGGTGAGATATTCGTCCTCGATATGGGTGAGCCGGTCGAGATTGTGCAGTTGGCCAAAGAGCTTATTACGCTCAGCGGCTTCAAGGCGGGGGAGGATATTGAAATAGTATATACGGGTCTGAGGCCGGGAGAAAAACTCTTTGAAGAGCTCTCCATCGACGGCGAAGACATGCAGCAGACAAGACATCCAAAGATCGGAATCTGGATGAACATCCCGATAGACAGAGACAAACTGCGCGCAAGCATCGACGAACTGATCGAAATCGCCAAGACGCAGAGCCATGCGGGTATAGTTGCAAAGATTAAAGAGCTTGTGCCGGAATACATCGGGAGCAATAACAATCACGCCCAGGCTCATTAGAGAAAGTCGAAAGTGAGCTAAAGTTGAGCGAAGCGAAATCCGCCGGGGCGGGTGAGCTAAAGTAAACCAAAGTTAAAGAAACAATCCACAACTTTAGGCGCTTTAGTCACTTTTAACTTTAGGCACTTTAGTCACTCTTCACTTTAGGCACTTTACGCGTCTTAGAGTGTTACCGCGTATATGCCTCAATCATCTTGCGCAGCGCCGGGGCGTTGGCCTGGTCGGGGTTGATGTCCAGAGAAACCTGCCACTGCTCCACCGCCCGAGCGGCGAGGTCCGGATCGCCGTCGCCTCGCGCCTTCAACATATAGGCCACACCAAGTCCCCTGTGCGCCTCGAAGTCGGCGCTGTTCAAATCAACAGCCGTAAGATAGCTCTGCACCGCGGCATCAAGGTCTCCGGACTTCAAATGGCAGTATCCAAGATACTGGTGAGCCGTGCTGTTGTTGGGCTGTGTGGCAATCACGGAGGCCAGCATCTCCTTGGCAAGGTCAAACCGCCCCATCTTCAGGTACCCGTAAGCCAGTTGCAGCGTAGTCTGCGGACTTCGTTCTGCAGGTTGCGGAGCTTTGCCGGATGATTCAAGGACTTTGCCTACGGCGCCACCCTGCGGCTTTGGCTTGCCCGCCTTTGGTTTTCCAAGCGCCTGCGCCTGCGGTTTGGTAAACTCTTTGTCCCCGCGAAATGCCTTTGGAATCCCATTTTCGCCGTCTTCGGTCAATTCAGCCGGCGGATTATCCATGTTATCGATGAGCCTGGGAGTTATCAATACCACCAGCTCGTTGATCTGAACCGATTCGCTCGATGACTTAAACAGATTGCCTACAAGCGGTATATCGCCGATGATCGGGACCTTGGCAATGCTTTTTGACGTCTCTCTCTTGCGGAGTCCGCCGATCGCGATTGTCTGGCCGTCCTTGATCAGCGCTGTAGTATCGGCCCGCCGCGCATCAATCGTCGGCACGCCGTAAACATCCTGGCTCACCAGCATGCTGAATTCCGGAGCGATGCGGAGTCTTATCAAACCGCCCCTTGCAACGTGAGGCGTAACCTTTAGCAGAACGCCGACGTTCTTGAAATCCGTGTACGAAACAGGGTCTTCTCTGGCTACTTGCAGCAGCTCCCTGTACGGGATCTCGCGGACTATCTCGAAGTTGGCGGTCTCGTTGTCAACCACCAGGATACGCGGATTGGCCAGAAGCTTCGACTCGACCTCCTTTTTCAAAACATTCAGGGCAAACTCGAAATCGACCGCGTCGTCCAGAAGACTGAAACTCAAGGTCCCGCCTTGCTGGGGATCGAAAGAGGCCCCCACAAAGGGCTTGCCCCTCTTGGGCGTGTAGTAACCGGTAGGGGTCTCCGTGACTGTCGTCTCGGTCGTCGTAACCGGATCATGTGTCTCTGTAGTCGTACCCGTCCCGCCGTATGTTGTCTCGGTCGTCGTGACCGGATCATACGTTTGTGAAGTCGTATCGGTTCTATTAACTGTGGTAGGCGTGAGGTACGTAACGTACTGGCTATAAGGATCGGTGCCGGTTCTGAGGGTTTGCTCGTTGCTATTCAGCCCACTTTCTGCCCTCGTCTCCGTAGTCGCGATATTATATCCGTCCGTCGCCGTCGTCGCCATGATGTCGGGGGTCGTCTCCTCCGTAATGACATTGTATCCGGGGGTAACAGTCGTAGTTGTGGTCGTGGGGTTCATCACGCCCTGGGTCTCGTATTCGATTACCCTCGCGGCACGAAACGCACTTCCAAGATCAAAACCCTCACTGGTCGTTATCTCGTAGATTTTGACCTCGACGAGGACCTGCTGCGTCTGGCGATCGAGCTGGGCAACAAAGTCATCGACGGCCTTGATTCTCTGCTCGGTGTCGGTAACTACGATGTGGCTGGTCCCTTTATTAAAGGCCACGCTGCCCTTATCCGAGACGAATCTGGCCAGTGACCCGGCAACGTCGTTGGCGTCGGCGTAAGTGATGTGATAGACCTTGGAGATAAGCTCCTCCTTGGCGCGGGCGATCTCGGGAAGCACCGTGACGCGAATCATATTGTCCGTCGCCACGTAAGTAAAGCCGTGCGCGGCAAGGATGTTGGCCAGCACCTCCGCCAGAGGCACAGCGGTTATCTTCGCGGTCACATTGCCGGTTACCTCAGGGCTTTTGACAATATCAACTCCCGTCTGATCGGCCAGGTCCATCAGCACCTTGTCGATAGACTCGTCCATCCAGGCGCCGGTGATCTTTGTGCGAAGCGCAGCCTGGGCCTTCCCAGCCGCAAGGCCGGGGCCATCGTTTGCGCCGGATGCCGCGGGGGGGATAACCAGCGAGATCGTCAACAACATCAAGATTGTGACCCGGCAATATTCTTTGCTCGTCCTGCTCATAACTATTTCTTCCATCAAAGTTTATTGCATCTTCTTCGAGGAGAACTTATGTGAAGGATACTGAATCAACACCCCGGAAAAGCAGGTTTCATCACCACTTCACTTCACCAACCCATACACCCATACAAGCTTCCCCTCAATTAACGTTGCCTTATTATACCACCTGCGAAGCTGCACTTCAAGAAAAATCACCCGCCCGGCACTTCCGGCTGCCTGCCGAGGCAATACACACCGCGCAGCTCACCCTGCTGCGCATCCATATCGCATATTATAGGACAGAAAGCCTCATTCCGCCACTCGAAAAGGCCCTGCGACCACATTTTTTTGCTCATCCTCGATATGTTTCCGTATCTCATCGGGCACGGCCTGCGCGGCGGGCATCCGGAGGGCTATACCCCCGGCGATTTTCCAAATTAGCCCCTCGCTTCGCTCGGATAATAGGGTAAAAGAAAAAAGGACAAAGTGTTAAAAGTCCAGAACGTACCGGAAGAAACCGACGTTGACGAAGCGATAGTCCGGCCCAGAGGGGGTGCGGGACGCAACGCGGCAGCCGTTCGCATGGCTCATCCAACTGCCGCCGCGAAAAACACGATACGTACCGCTCGTCGGGCCTGTAGGATTATTCACCGGACTGGAACCGTAATAGGAAGTCGACCACCTGTCGTTGCACCACTCCCAGACATTGCCCGCCATATCGTACAGGCCATAACCATTGGCCGCGAAGCTGCCCACCGGCGATATGTACGGCACAATCCCGTCGTCCCACGTCGGATGATAACCCTGCGTTGGGCTCACATCGTAGGGGTAATATGGAGCGCCTTCTTCCCAGTAACTGTAGTAATTCGCCTGGTCGTGGGAAATGGTATCGCCCCAGGGGAAACGCCTGCCGGAAAGCCCGCCTCGCGCGGCATATTCCCACTCCGCCTCTGTCGCAAGGCGATAGCCCTTCTTCGAAAAGTCACAGGGCCAGTTAGGATCGCAAGGGTCGTAGCATGTCTCATATCCTCCCTCTTGGCTCCGCCAGTTGCAGTAAGCAGCCGCGCCGTACCAACTCACTTCAACCATCGGGTCGTTTGACATATCCCTGCCGGATTTTGTCCTCACGCTGAAAATCCCGCTTACATCGTTGTAGTCAATCTGACTGTAAGTAATAGCGCTGTGCGTATTGCAATAGGGATAGCTGTTACCCGAGCCGGCCTTATAGACCACGTCGCTCGTGATGGTTATCAAACCCTCAGAGATGGCGGAGTTCAGGTAATCGCAATACTGCCGGTTGGTTACCCCATATTTGCTCATATAAAACGAATCCACTGTTACTGTATGGACGGGCAGTTCATAGAACGAACCCTCATTGAAATTGTCTCCCATCTCAAACGTGCCGCCGGCGATATATGCCATACCCTCCGGAATACAGGGGTCGCTGGTAAGCCACTGAGCCGCCATTACGCCGAAATCCTCAAAATCGACAAAACAGTCGCCCGTAAGGTCCGCCGACGGACAATCGGCAAGACAGAAGCCGCCTGAAATTGTAATCACAACAAAAGAAATAAGAATTGATGAACTCTTCAGCCACATTTTTGTTCCTCCTGATTGATCATAAACAAATGAGTTCTGCAAAATTGCAGGTTAGGCCTATATTGTTGAAGAAAATCGTCTTTGTGATTTTCTTCAATAATCACCTAACCTCTTGTCTGACAATATGTTCGCGTTAAAAAGAAAAAATCAAGAACGGATTTTTTCCCGCCGAGGCGGGTAGGCCTAACCTGCAATTTTGCAGAAGCCTTATTATAGACAACAGTTCGTATCTACGGCAGATTCGCAACGGCGCTGATCGACCTTTCCCATATAGTATCAAATCCGCCTCAAAAACTCAAGAGTTGTTGATTCTGCCTGCTCAAAAGGGGATTTTGCTGGATTTCCCCTGATATTTGATTTATCGTGTGACGAAAGATGTTTTGTGGCTAAGAACGGGCCAAATCGGTGATTCAGCGTTCTATTGCCCGATTTTTGGCGAACCGGTGCGAATATATGTGCTCGAAAAAAGGTCTCTACCAATTCGGCCAAATTGAGAAGAAATGGCAGCAGTTCTGGGGCGAACGCAAGACGTTTGCCGCAAAAGACTGCGACGCCTCGAGGCCCAAATACTACGTCCTGGATATGTTTCCGTATCCGAGCGGGCAGGGCCTGCACGTCGGGCATCCGGAGGGCTACACCGCTAGCGATATAGTCGCTCGGTATAAGCGGATGAAGGGCTTCAACGTGCTGCACCCGTTCGGGTGGGACGCATTCGGGCTGCCCGCGGAGCAGTACGCCGTCCAGACGGGCGCCGCTCCCGAACAGACCACCCGCAAGAACATCGACAATATGCGAAGGCAGACCAAATCGCTGGGCTTCAGCTACGACTGGGACAGGGAAGTCAATACTACCGATCCGGGCTATTACAGGTGGACTCAGTGGATATTCCTCAAGCTCTTCAACAGCTACTTCGACGAGACCGAGCAGAGGGCCAGGCCGATCGAGCAACTGCCGATTCCCGACGGCCTCAGCGAAGCCGAAAAGGGGCGCTATATCGACGACAATCGCCTTGCTTACGAGGCCGAGGTGGCCGTCAACTGGTGCCCCGACCTAGGGACCGTCCTGGCGAATGAGGAAGTCGTGGGCGGCGTCAGCGAGCGGGGAGGCCACGCCGTTATCAGAAAGCCGATGCGGCAATGGATGCTGCGGATAACAAAATACGCAGAGAGACTCCTCGACGACCTGGCCGAGGTCGATTGGCCCTACTCGATTAGAAAGCTCCAGACCGACTGGATCGGCAAGAGCATCGGAGCCGACGTCGATTTCAAGGTCGCCGACTTCGACGAGACTATTCGCGTTTTCACGACTCGTCCCGATACGCTCTTCGGGGCGACCTATATGGTGCTGGCGCCGGAGCATCCGCTTGTCGATAAGATAACGGCTGAGGATAGAAAACAGGCGGTCGCCGAGTACCGTCAGCGGGCCGCCCGCAAGAGTGACCTCGACCGAACCGATCTGGCCAAGGACAAGACGGGCGAACCTCTGGGGGCCTTTGCCATCAACCCGGTCAACGATGAAAGAATTCCGGTCTGGATAAGCGATTACGTCCTGATTAGCTACGGGACCGGCGCGATTATGGCCGTGCCCGCACACGACGACCGCGACTTCGAATTCGCCACGGAATTCGGCCTGCCGATTATCCCGGTCGTCGAGCCGCCCGATGCCAAGCAGGCCGAATTGGTCAGGCAGGCAAAGATATGCTTCACGGGAGACGGCACGGCGATCAACAGCGGGCAATTCGACGGCCAGTCAACGGCCCAATTCAAGGAGAATATAACCAACTGGCTCGTCGAGAGGGGCCAGGGTCAAAAATCCATCAACTACAAGCTCCGCGACTGGCTCTTCAGCCGGCAGAGATACTGGGGCGAGCCGTTCCCGATCCTGCACACCGAAGACGGGCGGGTCGTCGGCTTGTCGGAGAACGAGCTGCCCCTGATACTGCCCCAGGTGGAAGACTATAAGCCGAGCGGCACCGGCGAGCCGCCCTTAGCCAACGCCGCCGACTGGCTTAATGTAATCCGCCCCGACGGCTCAAAAGCAAGGCGGGAGACAAACACGATGCCCCAGTGGGCGGGCAGCTGCTGGTACTACCTGCGGTATCTCGACCCGCAAAACAGCCAGAGGGCCTGGGACCCGCAAAAGGAAAGGTACTGGATGCCCGTCGATCTTTATATCGGCGGGGCCGAGCACGCGGTCCTGCACCT
>DATEBC010000393.1:0-7473 GCA_035288065.1 Sedimentisphaerales bacterium
GTTTGACCTGAACACCCAATTCGAGAAGGTCCCGCGCAATTCCCGGCAGTTCCTGCTGAACTTCGGCCCTCGTCTGGGACCTGCTGACCTCCAGGATGCCGGTGATTTGGTCTTCATGCTGCTGGAGTTTTATGACGACTCTGCCCAGTTCCGGGGGATTAAGCCGAACAGTTATCTCCCGGTCCGGTCCTCCTATAGAACTTCTTATGGATTCCCGAATCTGCTCGCCAGCACTCGAGTATGTATCGTCGGCGGCGGGATTGGCCGTTGACTTAATAGACTGTGCAGCGCCCGGATGCTCCGTGCGGGCGTCTTGCACATTTTCCACAGGAACCATGCCTTCAAAATTGAAGGAGCCACCACCATCGCTGGTCTGCGTGTTACTGCCTTTAGCCTGCGCTGCGGGCGCATCGCTCTGAGCGACATTGACTTTTTGAGCGATGGAGTCCCCCGAGAGACTCTCTTCACCCAGGCTAGCCCCCATAACGCTACCATCAGAGTACTCTGAAGGCACGTTGGTCTGGCGGCCCATGCTGCCGCCGCTGCTGGATTCTTCGTAATTGCTTCCAGATATTGTACGACTATTCTCTTGTGTAGCTGGCTCACTGCCTGAAGATACCGCCTTGACCACCCCTGAGTCTGCCTGGCACACAGGCTGAGCGTTCACAGTGGCTTGCTGGACGGGATCAGGCGACCTTTCTTGCTCCAGGGCCATTGCATCGCTGCCCATGAACGACTCACCCACTAATCCGCCGTTTTTCGCTTCCGCCGGGGCGCCTTGGCCACCCGGAAAGGCCTCGTTCGCGGTCGGTCTTGGCTCAGCCTGCACACCTTCACCATGCTGAACATCGAGAGCAGTCGCTGCATTGCCTTGAGCAGGTTGAATCACCTTGAACTCCATTTGGCTGGCCAATTCCGCGATTGCATCGGCAGATTCAGGCATTCCGGGCGTTGATCCCGTGCCGGTCTGATTATCCTGCCCGGGGCTAAGATAAACCGGTGCTGACAGCACCGAGTTGTAGAACACCCCGGTCAAGGCCTGCGAGATATGAACCACCAACTCCTGTTGGGGCAAATCGGCAGCCTGTGGAACAGGTCCTTCCGATGCGGCTGAAAGGTCGTCAGGCGCGTCTGCTGATTCAGCCATTGCGGGCGTTGATCCAGTACTGGTCTGATAATCCTGCCCGGGGCTAAGATAAACCGGTGCTGACAGCACCAAGTTGTAGAGCACCTCGGTCAAGACCTGTGAGTTCTGAACCACCAACTCCTGTTGGGGCAAATCGGCAGCCTGCAGAACAGGTCCGTCTGATGCGGCTGAGAGGTCGTTAGGTGCGTCTGCTGGAACAGGATACGATTGATCCGATGGCGTTTCGGCCTGCATCTGCTCCTCAAGTACTTGCCTAAAATCCTTAGTTGGTGTGTCTTGAACCAGCTGGCCAGGCGCGCCAATTAGGATATTATCAGACGCAATTAGCTGAGTCTGATCGGCGCTCGCAGCCCCCTCGCCGGATTCCAAATCGGCGGCGACTGCACTTGTCGGCACAGCGGACTCAGAGAGGCCTGAGACGACCTCAAGATTCGATATGAGAGCATTTGTCAACAGACCAACATCCATAATGCAACCATTAAGCAAGCCTCGTGCCATCATTGGCCCAAAAAACTCACGACATTGCAAACCATTGTCGTGGCAGGACTTATAGCCACACAAAGAAGCCTTGCTGCTAATTGTATGGCTCTCTGCGTCTTTAATGCGGAGGAATAGTTTAAGGTTGAGGCAAAAACTTCCGGCCTGAGACACCTGGAGATATGGAAGTATCACTGCTTAGAAATACGTGTAAAAAAACACATCGGCTTGTATAGAATCCTGGCGCACGGACTATCAGACGACCCGTCGCTTGGAATCGCATTTGAGCATTTTTCCGCGAAATTGGGGGTTGACAGGCGAAAACACGGGCTGGACAACACTTGGCACGCTGATTGCTCGCAGTTGTACGACCAGAAAAGGTTTCTGCAAAGACAATACAGGAAAATTGTTATGTCCGAGATAAGCAGTATCGTTGATTTTTTGGAGGCCGGTATCAAAGCCGAGGGTCTCCGGCAGAGAGCAATCACAAACAACGTCGCCAATCTTCAGACGCCGGGATACCGCCGGGTTGACGTCAGGTTCGAGCAATTGCTGGCTAACGCGCTCGACTCAAACGGAGCAGCCGACCTTGACGAAATCGAACCCGATGTTTATCAGCCCAGGCAGACGCCGGTCAAATCGAATGGCAACGACGTCAGCCTGGAAACAGAAGTCGGGGAAATGGTGAAGAATACCCTTCGCCATAGGGCATACGTCGGCCTGCTTAAGAAGAATTACCAGCAGATTGAAACCGCCATTAATGTCAGATAGCCGCGCACCTTTGCGACATTGGAGTTATCAAAGTCAAACACAACAGCAAAAGGCGATGAAGACGATCAGGAATGGACAAATGGAAGTCAGCAGCAGCTTCGGCCCAATAGACATAGCCGTCTCCGGCATGCAGGCTCAGAACAAACAAATAGGCGCCATCTCATCCAACGTGGCCAATGCACAATCGACGGACAACGGAGACGGATCACCGTATCGCAGGCTTGAAGCGATATTCAGAGCCGTGGGCGATGAGATCGACGGGGTGACCGTGGACGAGATAGCCGCAGATATGAGCGAATTTCCTCGGATACTCAAACCCGGACATCCTGATGCTGATGATCAGGGATATGTGTCAATGCCGAACGTGGATTTGCCCATCGAGATGATCAACTTGACGGTCGCGACGCGCGCTTATCAGGCGAACGTCGCTGTTATGAAGCGATACCAGCGCATGGTGGAAAGCACGCTCGAACTACTTCGATGAGTGAGGAAGCAGAACAATGATCAATCTGAATGCCAACATAACCTCGAGTTTGCCGAAGATTGACGCCGAGTCATTTAGAGCGAGCAAGCTCGCCCCCAGGGGGCTCGGCGAATCCGGCGGCGTCAAAGTTGATTTCGAGAATGCAGTAAAGGCCGCAGGCAAATACCTTTCCGGCGTCAGCGACCTCCAACAATCATCGAATGCGTCCATCATGGATTTGTTGGCCGGCAAGAACACGGATATTACGTCGGTGGTGGCGGCGGCGGCCAAGGCCGATATGAGCTTCAAACTGCTTGTGGGCGTGCGAAACCAGCTGATTGAAGCATATAAACAGACTATGAATATGCAGATATAGGCAGTTGCCGCGGAGGTTGTTTCGCGACAATTGGTTGCCAGATCAGTAATTGACGAAAAGGGTCAATGGGCTTTTTCCAAAACATTCAGGCAGTCTGGAACAACATCAGTCTCGTTCAGCGCGCCATGCTGGTCGCAGTTGTTCTGACTGTTGGCATTGTCGGGACGCTGCTTTTTCAGTGGGCCCGCAGGCCGGATATGCGGATGCTGTATCAGCAACTGTCCCCGGAAGAGGCCTCAAAGATAACCGAGAAGATCGGCGAGCAAGGCATTGCCTACGAATTACGAAACGGCGGGACCACAATTTACGCTCCCAAGGAACACATCTATCAACTTCGCCTTGATATGGCCAAAGAAGGCCTGCCCGTTGGTGAACAGGGCGGTTATACAATATTTGACAAGGAGAAAGTGGGCGCGAGCCCGTTTGCCCAAGAGGTCAATCTCAAGCGGGCAATGCAGGAAGAACTCGCAAAAAGCATTCAAATGATAGACGGCGTTGATTATGTCCGGGTTCACATAGTCAGCGCCGAGAAGAACATCTTCGCATCCAAGGCGGGGGAGACGACCGCCTCGGTTGTTCTTCGGCTGCGGCCCGGCTATACGTTGAGTGCGTCAAATATCGCGGCAATTACGTACCTGGTGGCCGGCAGTGTGGATGGTCTCAATTCGGACAAAGTAACCGTAATAGACAGTCAGGGACGTCTTCTTTCGAGCGAAACCGACCAGAACGGGACGCACAGGGCCGGAACGGTCCAGGCCTACAGGGAGAGCGTCGAGCAAAGCCTCGAGAAGAAGGTCGAGGACATGCTGACAACCGTGCTGGGGCCGGGCAGAGCCGCGGTAAGAGTCAGTGCCGTTATCGACATGAACAGCGTCAGCACCATTAAGGAGACATACGAGCCGAAAGGAATTGTCAAGAAAGAGGATATTCAGAAAAATGAAGAGAAGGACCCTGGGGCAGAATCAGCCGCCGGCACAGCGGCCACAGCGGGCAAATCAAAGAAGGATGAAACCATCACCACGGAATACGTAAACCCCAAGACCATCGAGCAAAGAGATGTGCTGCCGGGCAAAATAATATCTTTGTCGGCGTCGGCTGTTGTGGACTTGTCCCCAAGGGACGCCAATGAGACAGGCTCAAACGCCGCCTCTGGAAAGATAATGCAATTAGCAGACGTGGAGAAACTAATCAGAAATACACTCGGTCTTGATCTTACGGACACAGAATCGCTAACAGTGGTTGACGCAAGAATTTACCGTCCATCTGAATCACTGATTGAAGCCGAGCCGTCCAGTTGGCCTCGGTATATGGCCATCGTTCGCCAAGCGTCTTTGGGCATTATGGCGGTCTGCTCGCTGCTGGTCCTTCGGATTTTCAAAGGCGCGAAGAAAAAGGCGGCCACGCAAACCGTCCCAGGCCAGTTGCCGGCGGCAGGAATGAACCAGACTGCCGGTTTCTTGCCTGCCGGAGGCGCGGCAGATTCATTTGCGCTGCGCAGGCAGATATCCGGCGCTTTGCGCAAGAATCCGGAACAAGTCAAACAGGTATTTGCAAGCTGGATACAGGAAAGGGAGGCTTAATTAAGTGACGCTGACAGGCAAGCAAAGAGCTGCTATGTTGCTGATGAGTCTCGATGCGGCAACAGCCTCGGAGCTTCTCAAGGGCGTTGATGCCCAGGTGGTTCAGGATTTGGCCGTGGAATTGGCGTACCTCGATGCGGCAGGCCCTCGAAACGAGAAACAGGCCGCAGAAGTTGCGCAGCAGTTCTGTAATTCACTCCATCCACGCGAGACTTTTCAATTCGGCGCATTTCTTAATGAAATGCTGAAGAATACCGTAGGCAACGACAAGGCCGGGCATATCCAGAGGCAGATACAGGATTCGCTGCACAAGCGTGATCCTTTCATTCCAATTCGTTCGGTCGATGCGCGGACGATAGCGGCGGTTCTCGAGCACGAGCATCCGCAGGCCACGGCGGTGGTCTTGTCGGAGCTGCCCGCGAAGAAGAGTTCTGAGGTTCTCGGCCTTTTGGGCGAAAGCGTCCGGCTAACGGCCGTCGGTCGGATGACAACCTGCGAGAGCGTGACAAGGGAAGCGAGGGCGCGAATCGCAGAGGCGGTCTGCGATCGGCTTAAGACTCTCCCATCAACAGTTACCGCCGAAGCACAGGCCCGTCCGGAGCAGTCGCTGAGGAAAATAGCGGTGATTTTGCGGAACCTGGGCCCGGAACTTCGGGAAGGCCTGCTCGGCGCAATAAAGCAGGCTGATGAAGAAGCAAGCACAAAAGTAGCCGATTTGATGATCATCTGGGAGGATATCCCTCAAGTATCCGACAGGCCCCTCCAGGAGGCCCTCAGAGGAATCGATGCAAGAAAGATGGCTTTGGCATTGTTTAACGCCGATGAGGCCATCGTTCAAAAGATCAAGTCGAACATCTCCGAACGCGCCAAAGAGGCACTGAAGGAGGAGGCATCGCTGATGTCGGCGCCCAAGGAGGCGGAGATTAAGGAGGCCAGAGGAGTGATTGTCGCCTCTTTGCGCGCATTGGATGCGAAGGGCGAACTTACGTTTATGGAAGCATAAGACGATGTCGGCCACACTCACGATAAATCTCGCCGGACCAATCAAGTCGGCAACGATCTCCAACACGGGCGCACCCGCGCCGGGATCGAGGCCGCCAACAACAGTCTCCGGGGGCAACGACGCCGGCTCAGAATCAAACTCAATCGAATCGCCGGAGCAGGGGTTGGAGGCTCAAGAATCTGCGTTTCGGCAGGTCAATCAGATGCTCAAGCACACAGTAGCCAAGCTCGACAAGTTTTTCGATAGAGCATTTGCGGCACATAAGGATGAGATTGCCAGGCTCTCGGTGGAGATCGCCCGGAAAATACTGGTTCAGAGGGTGGAAGACGGCGACTATGACATCGAGTCTGTCGTCAGAGAGGCGATGAACAATGCTCCCGCACGTCACGACTTGGTTGTGCATCTGAATCCTGAAGATCTTTCTCAATACGACAAGCTACAGAAAGCTGAGCCTGGTGCGGACCTGGCCGGCGTTAAGTTTGTCGCAGACGCCAATATCGGACGGGCCGAGTGTCTGCTTGAAACGCCAAGAGGAATTATCGAATCGTTGATTGATCAGCATCTTGAACAAGTCGGCAATGCCCTTATGAAGGTAAAATAGATTATGCCAAACACTGAGGTTGGCCGGGCCCAGGCCGAGGAAAAGGCTGTTATGGGCCCGGCAGACAACCCGATTGATTTTGAGAAGCTTCATTCGGCGCTGCGCTCGGTACACCTGCTGAGCTGTCGCGGGTCCGTAGTTCGGGTGGCGGGTCTTCGTGTGGAATCGAACGGGCCCGCTGTAGGCCTGGGCGAGTTGTGCGGCATTCATCTGCGGGATGGGCGGCGAGTTTTGGCCGAGGTGGTCGGCTTCCATAAGGACCACCTTATCCTCCTGCCTCTGGAGCACATAGAAGGCATATCACCGGGCGATGCGGTGACTACGCGGACTACCGCCAGGCACATTTCACTGAGCGATAGTATTCTCGGTCGAGTGCTGAACGGTCTGGCGGAGCCCATCGACAACAAAGGACCACTGACAGGAACGGAAAGAAGGGCTCTGGATGCAAACAGTCCGCCCGCACTTAGCCGAGAGAGGATCACCGAGCCTCTGGCCCTGGGAATCCGGTCGATAGACGGGCTGTTGACATGCGGCAAAGGACAAAGGCTCGGTATTTTCGCCGGCAGCGGGGTCGGCAAGAGCGTGCTGCTCGGGGATATCGCCAATTCGACCGAGGCGTCGGTCAACGTAGTGGCGCTGATAGGCGAAAGAGGCCGGGAAGTCCGAGAATTCCTTGAAGGAGACCTCGGCGCCGGAGGCCTGACCCGCAGCGTGGTCGTCGTTGCTTCCTCAGACTCGCCTCCGATTCAGCGAGTCAAGGCGGCCTTTGTGGCGGTCACAATCGCAGAGTATTTCAGAGACAAGGGCAGAAATGTCCTCTTTATGATGGATTCGCTAACGCGTTTTGCGCAGGCGCAGCGTGAAATAGGTCTCGCCGCCGGTGAACCGCCCGCGGCCAAGGGTTACTGCCCAAGCGTATTCACGCTGATGCCGAGGCTCATCGAGCGTCTTGGCTGCGCCGAGACCGGCAGCATAACAGGGATTCTAACGGTTCTCGTGGAAAACGACGACCTGACCGACCCCGTTGCCGACAGTGCCAGGAGCCTGCTCGACGG
>DATEBC010000394.1:0-4433 GCA_035288065.1 Sedimentisphaerales bacterium
CGGCTGAATGTCCCGCAAAAAACTAATCGCCTGCTCCCCCCAAGCCGGCGGAACAGGGTCCAAAGGCTCGCGCTTTAGGGCCAGCGGAATCCGATTTACCCCCGGCCTCGGCGACTCCTCCCGGCTCTCGTGACAGCCCACGCATCCGCGGACCTCACCCGGCTGAAAACTGATAAACGAACGCATCCGACGCAGCTCCATCTGATCCTTATCCAGCAACTGGAAATAGACCGCTGTGTCGGCGGGCACGCGAAAATGAGCGCTGCCGTCGCTCTCTATCGGGACCGTTCCAATCACGCGCACCGGCGTCCAGTTATTCGGATACGCCTTCTCCGTATATCTGTGCCCGCCGAACTCGTTGTCATAAGGCCACCGCAGCCGTTGAGAAATGCGAATATATCGAGCCTGTTCCGGAGAGACCCCGTCAACTCCGTATGTCACGTTGGCCACCGAGCAAACGGCGTAGGACTTGTTCGGGTCGGTCGCATCCGGCAGGATGGGCGGCCTCGCACGAGCCACGAGCGGAATCGGAATAAAGCATGAAATACTCTCGTCCCGATAAATCAGCTCCTTTGTGCCGAATACGTCAATAAGATATATCCCGTAGCCGGCCGGCTCGGTCTGAGCCTCGGAATACGAATAGCCGGCCAGAAAATACTTTTCGGAAAGGGGCCATGCCGTCGAATAGAAGCCGCTCGAATCAAACACGCCCCCTTCATCGACAGGCTCGCCCGACATTCCCCCTTCCGGCGGCTTAACCCCCGGCGTCACTATACGGATTCCCTTGGGGCTGTTCATCCCCGCGCTCGGCGTAATCACAACCACCGGCCCGGCCGCAAGCGTATGATGCCCCGCGGCAACCGCCGCCAGCTTGTTCATGCCCAGCCCGGGTATCGACCGCATATCCTCCAGCGCCCAGGGGTCGTTGAAATGCTGCTTGAACAAGGCGTCGGCCCCCGTCCCGTCCGGACGAATCACCCAGATAGACTGTATATTCGCCCAGCCGCGCTCCTGGTACTCCCAGCGGGTGTAGCCGATCGTCCCATCGGCAAGGGCATGCGGCAGGTAGTCCCCGTCTTTTGAGATGCTCATCCACCGAATATTGCCGCCGTCCGGACGGCAGACAAACAGATTGCACGACGTCTCATCCTTGTCGTACTCGTTGCACTGAAGAGAGCACGCGCACCGCTCCGAAACGAATACAATGTCGCCGTTCGGAGCATACGTCGGGTCCAGGTCGCTCCATTGCCCGTCGGTAATCTGTCGAAGATTCGTCCCGTCTATGTTTACCTCGTATATATGAATAGGCTCTTCCGTCCGCCGCAAGTGGTAATTTGTCAGCCTGTCCATCCATCCCGCCGGCGGCTCGTTGCTTTTGGCCCGGGCATACCCAAAGACCACCCGATCCGCGTCCCACCACAAATCCATCCCGTGCACGTGCCCCGGGCCGAGAGCGCCGTTGAGAATACTGCGGACTTTCGGCTCGCCGTCCGGCCCAGCCATCCTAATTATGCAGATGTCGCCGCCCGGCCGCGAAACCCACGGCATGTGATTCAAACAAACGTCCGGATACGTCTCCTGCGTAAACCGCTTGACGAAGAGCACCTCGCCGAAATCAAGCAGCGGATTCGAGAACGCAAGACGCCGCACCGTCCGCCTCACCTGAAGATACAGCTCCCGCCGAGCCTCATCGGATGCTTTCGAGTCGAGCTTCCTGTAATCATCTTCCAGCCTCCGGAGTTCTGCTGCAAACCGCTGCGCCTCCACCGACATTTGTCTCAGGTCCTCGGCAAGTCGCCGGCCACGCTGCAGGAAGTACTCTATCGGATAAACAACTTCAGGCTTCGTCTCAACTCTGCCTTTCGGCGTTGACCAGGGACTCGTACTGCTCTGATCGACCGGCCTGCCCAACGCCAGATTTAGCTCCGGCTTTTCCGAACCGTAGATTTCAACTTCGTCCAAGTGAAAGAAGATCGGCGTCTCGCTTGGTATCATCAACCGAACATATCGAGCGCCGACGCCTTCGCCTTCGAAACGGACCTCCAACGGTTTGGCCATAGCAACGCCGCCAAAAAATGCGCCGTTGCGATGCCGCACAGTCCACTCTTTGCCGTCCTCTGATGTGAGAATGATTAAATTGTCCGCGTTGTGCAGGCCCGGCTCGTAGTCCAGACGGTTATAGACGACTATTCGAGAGACCCAAATCGGCTTTGGCCCCAGCTCAACCTGCCACCACGGATTGGCCTGGTGGCCGACGTGAAATCCGTACTTGCCGTCCTTCACGCCATCGACCGCTCCCCGGGCGTCCTCGAACGTCTGCGGCGGCTTCGGCGGTTCAATCCACGCCTCGGCCTGCCGAATCCAATCGGCCTCAACCAGAGACCACGTCTTCTCGCCCCCGAACGCCGCTTCCGCCAAAACAAACGAACACGCCAGCAACAAACAAAATGTCAACACCCCTAATCGTCTCATCGAAAACCGATTTTCCAAGTACTTCCATCTTCTCAGGCAACTCGTACCCGAACAGCATCATTATAGCACAAATCTTGGAAACAGGGGGGACCAACCGGCATACTCTTGCTTTTAATCGCAGCAAGAATCCACTGCCGAAGACGCCGCTTGGCAACAGGGCAGCCTCGTATTTGCAGGCATGACCGGATATTTCTCAGGCGTGCTAATCCACTATCAGAATCGGCAGATACGTCGCGTTGTTAAAGCTTGAGAATTCGGTAATCTTGCCGGTGTAGTCAACTATCACTCCCAAATAAAGCTCGTCGCCGACTTCGTATCCGCCGCTCGGTATCGTCACGGTATGCTCGGTCGTATAAGCCTTGTTGCGATTGAGAGTCATGGTGCCGGTTCTTATCCTGTTGTCGTTGGTCGTGATGTTGCTGTTTGTGGAGATATACCACGCAACATCAATGTCGCTCTTATCGTAGTAGCCGTTGTTCTCGAACGTGAACTGAGCTTTGTAAGTGCCGCCGAGTTTGACTTTGTATCTCCTGCGATCCGTGAGCCATGGGATGGAGCCGACGTTCTCGCCGGTGATGTAATACATTCTGCAGAACCAGTGTGAGCTGTATTCTCCGCTGGCCTCGCCGTATTTCCAGTGTGTCACGCCCAGGTCGTTTCTCGGGCTCGTGTCTGTCTGGCCGTACAGGAAGACCTCTCCGTTGCCGCCGTCCTCGCCGGCGTAGAAGCGGATTTTGCCGTTATTGACCATAACGTGCGTCTGGTCCGAACCCATGATATTAAACGTGTTGTTGGTATGGGTTATTCCGAGGGCATGGCCCATCTCATGCAGGGCCGTCGCTCCCCAGTTTCGCCAGTCGCCTCCGTAGATGGTTTTGGAGTACATGTTGTTCGACCGGCTCCACTTGCGTTCACTGTCGAAGATGATGTCCTTCTCGCGCCATTTGACCGTGCCCGAGCACTTGGCCCATCGGTAGCACGTGGCAGGCGCACCGTCGAGAATGTTCTGATTGCTTGAAAACCATATCTCGTTCTGGGAGTTCCCTCTCGAGACACTGCTGTCGCTCCAGGTATCGACGCCAAAGGTGAAATCGCCCGGCGCCTGGTTCCATCGGCTGTTTGCTTTTAGCAGATGATCGCGCCAATCGCTCGAGCTGAAGCTGTTCTTGCCGGCTCTCCAATTGATCTTCTTGTCGGGCCATTTGACTATCTCGCCGTTGCTCGTGCATACGTAATAACTATAAGACTCCGATGTCTCGGCGAAAAAAGTTGCGATCGACAGCCAGGCCGTTATAACGCTGATTACAGTTTTGCGAGTATCCATAGTTGATCTCCTTGACTCAAATTGTTAATGCTCCTACAAGCAAACCGGATCATCCGGGTCATTGCACTCCAGCCAGTTGAGGGCCATAAGCGCAAAATCCCAGAAATCGACTCGGCAGTCGGGCCTGCCTTCCGGGCCGGAGATGTCACCGGGGATGGGCCCCTCGGTAAGCACCTCCACGTCACATGCAGTCTCAGGCAGCACGGGGTCTCCATCGGTCAGCTCGGATAACTCCGCCTCAACACGCTCGGCTTCGAGAATTGCCTCACGGCGCTGCGGATCGATATTGTCCAGCCATAGCCGAGCCGGCTCGTTCGCCGGTTCGGGGCCGTAATCATTCGGCTCATCGTCGGTGAAACCTTCGGCAAAGAAAGGAATGTTCGGCTCGGCGCTGTTGATCGGCGGCAGCTCCGCAAGCTCTTCGCGCGTATGCACCTCGCTGACTATCTGATCGAGCAGCGCGTCGAAGCTCATTTCGTCGAGCTGCGGACCCTTGGGAACGCGCGGAATGGGAGGCTCGGCGCCGGGCAAAGACGACTCATCATTCGAATCGACGAACACGCGCTCCAGCTCAACACCGCCCACGGTATGCGTGCTTATCGGTTCAAGATTGTGGAACGGCCCGAACGCAACCTCA
>DATEBC010000395.1:0-3334 GCA_035288065.1 Sedimentisphaerales bacterium
ATGCGTCCCCTATCGAAGAAACGTCAACATCGATGCGCGAGCCGTTCCGAGCAAAAGGACCAAGCTCGGCAGTCACCATGACAACCGCAACGTTCCCGCCCGTGAAGTCGTCCGGCGAAAGGACCAGCCCGGAATTCCTGAATATATTCGTCAGAATCTGCTGCGAAGCCAGCGTCTTGTCGCCCGTATCGGCAAGGCCCACCAGCAAACCGATTCCCGTCAGTGGATTGCCACGAACACCTTGTATATCAACGATGTCCTTGATGCGCTCGCACCGTCCGGACACTGCCACACTCAACACAATCAAAATCACGAATATCAAACGGACCTTCATATCTCTTGAGCTTTCAAAAAACCATAACTCGAAGCAGCCTCAGATGCCGCTAAAAGGGCCAAATAATATCAAATAGCCGCCCGAGCCATCCCGGCCGGTTATACGGCTCAGATACGCCTTTGCTCTTCGTGACAACTCGGAAATTCGCTATCTGCTCGCTCTTGATCGTATTGTCAAATGCGATATCGCTCGGACGAACTATGCCGCTTACTTCAATCATCTGTATATCACCCGTAATATTCCGGTCGCGCACACCCATTATCACAAGATTGCCGTTAGGCTGAATGTCAACCACCACAACGGAAATACTGTCTTCATAGCTCCGCTCGTCTTTGAAGTCGGCCTTGCCGCTCAGAGTGTTGCTCGATGCGGCCGACATATTGAATCCCGGAATACTCGGAAGCAAATGGTCGATGCCAAGCTCACCGTCAAAAGACGTCGATCGATCGACAGTCTTCTGAAGGTCTCGTTTGGCCTTGTTATCGACCTTGCTGTCCTCCGTGATCTCAACCGTCAGAATATCGCCTATCTGTCGAGCCACGTCATCGACGTACATGCTCCGCATATTTTTGCCTCGCTTGGCCCATATAGACTCGCCCAATGCCCAATTGCCCTCACACAGCAAAAAGCATATTACAACAAACGCCGTGAACACTCTATTTCTCATTGTTTCTCCTTTTACATTACCGGTACGACTGTCCCGTCTTCGTTTACTTTGCCGATGATCACTCGCTGCGAATCGACATTCCGCACCCTCACGAAGTCGCCGGCGGCGCCTTCATCCAACATCCTTCCCACAGCCGTCACCACCAAACCGCCTGCTTCAAGCCGAATAGCCACGTTCTGATTTCGCTTGACCAGAATGACAGGCTTGGCTGGGCCAAACATGTTCGGCTGCAGAACCGTGCTCTCGGCAAGAGGACGCCTGGCAATGAAACCGTATGGCGACGACCAGTTTGCAGCTTCCGGATAGTTCGATATAGTCTTCTCAACCTTTACATTCTCAGGACTGATCGACGCCCCGGCCGCAATCTCGCTCAACGTCACGACTTTGTGGCGCTCATACTTATGCTGGAAGCTAATCTGGCGTCTTCCTATTTCCTTGCCCCCGGCCATTACGCTTATCTCAATCCGACTCTGGTTGACCGCGCCGCTCCTAAGCATCCGAGGAACGAGCCTGATGTCTTTATATGCTCTCTCAACAGTCAGATCGTCCGGCGCGCGTATCGGGTCCGATTGGCAAATCGAGCTGGACGATAGATTCTTGCTTAGATACAGCTTCGCCGCCTCAACAAACTCCTCGGACTTGATAGTGCGCCCTTCTTGACGCACCTTGACCCGTTCAGCGCCGCTCAGTTTGACCATTGACGCCGGAATCCCGCTGTAAGCCAGCCTCCCGAGCAGCATTTGCCTGTCGATAGTAAGCTCCTGCCCGGGCGCCGAAATCCGACCGACGGCAATCTCCTCGGCCCTGGCAACGAGACCCTCGTCGCCATTGATTATCCCGATTTGCCCTAACTTTGGACTATTACCCTCAATCACAATCTCTCTGGGCAGATATATTCGCAGACCATTATCCTTCCCCTGCTCAGCGGTTCCGCCGCTCGTCGAAACAAGCAGACAGACAACTGTGATAACGGCAACCGTTCTACGCATCATTACCTCGCTGTTAGGACCTTGCTATCTGAATCGCCTGCTGAAGCATGTCGTCCGCAGCCCTTATCGCACGCGAATTAGTCTCGTATGCGCGCTGAGCGGTAATCAGGTTCACAAGCTCGGTTATCATTTGCACGTTGGATTTCTCCAGAAATCCCGCCTGAATGGAGCCAAAACCGTTCGCGCCGGCCGTGCCGGTCAAAGGCGAACCGCTTGCCTCGGTCTGAGCCAAAAGATTGTCGCCCTCGCTCGAAAGACCCGACGGGTTCGGGAATCGCGCCAACTGAATAGTCCCCACAACCGACTGCGTGCCGGATGAGGTAGTGACATTCACTCCCCCGTCCGTGCCGACGTTGACTGAAGTTGCGTCGGTCGGAATCGTAATGGCGGGCTCTATCAGATACCCGATGCTCGTCATCAATTCTCCGTTGGGACCCTGCTGAAGGGCCCCGTCCCGCGTGTATTTTATAGTCCCGTCCGCCGGCATGGTTATCTGGAAGAAGCCGTCTCCCAAAATTGCAAGATCCAAGTTCCGGTCCGTGCTCGTAAGCTCGCCGGCGGAAAAGACCTTTACCGTGGATGCCGCCCGGACTCCGCTGCCAACCTCCAAACCGCTCGGCGACTTTATCCCGGATGATACTTCCGTCCCCTCCTCCCTCATTTTTACGTAAAGAAGGTCCTGAAAATTAATTTGGCTCCGCTTGAAGCCGTTCGTATTGATATTCGCAAGATTATTGGCGGTCACATCAACCATCATCTGCTGCGCCGCCATACCCGTTGCCGCTGTGGAAAATGATCTCAACATTTCGTTCTTCCCTTTATTCTTGCCTGTCGGTCGCCTTTTCACCGGAGGGCAGCCGCCCCGACCCTATCCGCCCAGCATTTCAGCTCATAGCCAAATCAATAAGACTTTTTGAAGCATCGCTCTTAACGGAGATAAACTGCATATTCGCCTCGTAAAGCCTGGTGACCATCATCATATCCACCAGCTCTTCCATCATCTGCACGTTTGAGTTCTCTTCGAAGCCCTGTTTTACGGTCAGGCTCGTCGCCGCATTGGACTTTGTATCCGCCGGCGCCTGGAAACAGTTGATACCCGCCTGCCTAAGCTCATTCTCATTCTCTCCGAAATCCACCAACCTGAACTTGCCTATAGCCGCACCCTCGGCGGCTATGCTGCCGTCGTTGCTGACGCTTATCGCAGATAGTCCGACACTGGGCGGTATGGTGATCGGTCCGGATTCGCCGGCCACTATTCTCCCGGCAGTATCCACAATCTGACCGTTCTGATTCAGACGAAACATCCCGTTACGAGTATAGAGAGCCCCTTCGGGCGTCTCGACA
>DATEBC010000396.1:0-16508 GCA_035288065.1 Sedimentisphaerales bacterium
CCCACTTATAGCACATATATGCTGTTGCCCACAATGCGGTAAATCCGTCTTTTTCACAGCCTTAGCCCATAAACCAACCTTAGAATTCACCAACTTTTTTGGAGTTGAGCCAAAAAACAAGAAGTTGACGGGTTGTAGTACGAATTCAGATAAAGGTTGAGAATAGAATATCATTATTGAGCTCGTCCCGAGGAGGGATCTTCGATATTAGTTTAGTGAGTATTATACTACATCTTGAGTGTGGTGTCCAGTGAAATGTTATTTTTGGGGCCACGGCCCTAAGGGCCAGGGAGAGCCACAGAGAGAGAAACGTTTATCAGGCAATCAGGGGAACAGGAGACAGGAGACAGGAGACAGGAGACAGGAGACAGAAGACAGGAGACAGGAGACAGGAGACAGGAGACAGAAGACAGGAGACAGAAGACAGGAGACAGAAGACAGGAAACAGGAGACAGAAGACAGGAGACAGGAAACAGGAGACAGGAGACAGGAGACAGAAGACAGACGGGAGGACGGACGACGGACGACGGACGAGGAGCGACAAATCGGAATGACCAAAACTCAAAATTCAAAACGAGCTTAACGGCTTATTTCCCCGTTGGTTAAGATCTGACAAGGCTTCTGCAAAATTGCAGGTTAGGCCTACTTAATAAAAGAAAAAATCCGTTCCTGATTTTTTCTTTTTAACGCGAACATATTGTCAGACAAGAGGTTAGGCGATTATTGAAGAAAATCACAAAGAAGATTTTCTTCAACAATATAGGCCTAACCTGCAATTTTGCAGAACTCATTAATATCTGACCCAAGAACGGTCAGTTTGAGTACGAACGCAAAGTGGCCGGGAGAAGGGTTCTGGTAGAAAAAGGTGGGTCGGAGGCTGGAGGGAGAGAGGAGGGAGGGAAATACCTCCGATCCACCATTGGTATTATACCAAACACCCGGCAGGGAATCAAGATTATTCGGTCGAAAATTTTGTATAAGACTGCTCTCAAAGGGGATTTTGCGTGCTGGAATGGCCAAACTCAGGCCGAGGGGCATCCAAGACGAAGTCGCCTGGTGTTAAGGCGCTCTTGGAATCTGCCGATGAGGTAAATATGGCGTGGAAGCGCACTTAGCCTGTGCTGTAGTGAGAATTCGGCTTTAGATGAGGAGCAGCGATGATTCGCAGTACATACAACAAGATCGCGATTAGGAAAGAAGAGTTATGGCTTGGCTGTCTAACCTTTACCCTGGCAGCAATTTTCATTGCTCTGATTTGGAACGTGGGTATTAGCTAATAAAACTCAAGCTGACCAATTCTATCTTTTTGACACGGATTTACACAGATTAACACTGTGGTTGAGCCGTGGCAAGGCCACATGGCATAGCCATCTTTTTGACACGGCTACCTAAGGCACAAGTTTACACAGATACCCAGAGCACAAGTTAACACTGTGGTTAAGCCATGGCCCAGCCATTTCCGGGTATTTAGATTCCTGCCCATTCGGCTTTGGCCCCCCCCGGGCTTCTTATCGGTAAAGAAAGGGCATCGGCGATTCTACGAGCGCAAAGTGGCCGGGAGAGGGGTTCTGGGAGATTGTGGGGGGTATTCATATAAAAAAACCCAGGCGTCCGAAGAAGCCTGGGGCCTGACAGGTATCCTGCCAGGGATCTGTCTAAATTATCGCCTATCAGCCGCGTTTCTTCAAGCGAAAAATGCCCATTCTTCAGAATTTTCACACTCTACCCTTGAAAACGGGCGAAAAATGAATGGAACACCGCAAAAAAGTGGTGGAAGTCCGGCGGTTCTCCCTAAGGAGTCCAAAGGACTACGAACGCAAAATGGCCGGGGGAGGGGTGTGGGCGATTGTGAAGGGCGACTAACTCGAAAACCCACCAGCAAGGCGGATTTGGACCACTACAGGAACCACTTCCAAAAACCAGCTTTGATCCTTGGTCCGATATTGACCGTCGCTAAGCGTGTGCAGGTGACTATGAGACACGCTGACGCAATAGGTGGTTGCGAAGTTGTGACTGCGTGCTGGTGTATAAATTGCAGATATTGGTATGTTGTTGTGGCGCTCAGACTATCGACAAGACGGCAGTTGGGAATTTTCGTTTTTTCTGTTGCCAGATGCCGATAGTAACATTAGACTGTGTTCACTCATAGTTAGATAGCCTGATTCTTCTTGGTTCTGTATGGCGAACCGTTTATAATATATAGGGACTCAAGGAGGAGTTGCCTATTTTCGTCTTTAATGATATTATTGGGATAGTGGTGAGGAGGTTTGACGACCATGGGCCGTAGCACGATTCCAGATTCAATGTCTTTCCGAGTATGTGTGTATCAGCTTCCGGATGAACCGGGTGTTTTTATTGCACATTGTTTGGACCTTGACCTTATGGGCGAGGGCGATAAAGTGGAGTCTGCCCTTGAGGAGTTGTTGGAGGTCATTGATAGCCAGATAGAAACCTGCCAGAGAACAGGGGCGAATTTTTGGTTCCACGCGCCTGCGAGTGTGTGGAAGACTTACAGTGAGGCCAGAAAAGCAGGCCGGAAAATCGCCGGCGAACTTGTTGAGCGGGTTATGGACCGTGCGAATAAGCGACTTGGACACCACATTCTGGAATTGGAGAACATTGTGGCCTCCGAGGAAATACCGGAGGAGTTTTTGGCTCTGGCATAATGACGATTCCAAGACAGTATCGTTTCAAGGACCTCGTCAAACTACTTCGCTCATACCGTATCGAATGGAATCCTCGCAAGGGGAAAGGGAGTCACGGGGCTTTTGTTGGCCCGGATTTGAAGGGGAACATCCAATCCTATACCTTGCCGCGCCATCAGCAAAGGGAAGTGAAGAAGCGCTACATCAAAGGTATTTGTGACCGTTTTCAGCTCGACGACAGCAAACTCTTTGGTTAGTCTCTGCGGTAATCCTCTGCTTCTCACCCCTCGGCCTTCTTATCGGTAAAGAAAGGGCACCGGCGATTCTACGGGCGCAAAGTGGCTGGGAGAGGGGGTGTGGGAGATTGTGGGGCGTGGTTCACAGGAGAAAGGTGGGCTGCGAACAAAGAGTTGTGAAAGCGAAAGAGCGATGTTCACTGCCCACCGGATATTCATTATAGCAAAGAGCCAAACAAAGGCAAGAGGCTAATGCGACGCCTTACGCCTTCCCAGGAGCCAGCCGGAAAAACTGGGGGCGGGGTTGCCCATTGACGTTCGCAGGGCAATTGCTAAAATGGTCCTGTAGTGTGGCTTGCTGAGAACTAACGCTCAGATTGCCAACAGACGGGAATAGGATAAGAGACAATCCGAGTGACACCATGTCAACGACAGAAAAAGGGAATATCTCGATGAAACATACAAGCCCATCCCTTGCGTTATTCATTTTCCTCGTAGTTTTGTGTGGCCTGACTTGCGCTTATATCGCCGTAATGGCACAAAACCCCAGAGAGGCAGCCTTGTTTGGGTGCATAAGTGTACTCTGTGGATTTGCGCTGACAATAGCAATCATCGCAGCGATTATCCGCTGGGGGTCACGTGCCAACGATATAGTGGAGCAGTTGGGCCGGGTGGAATCTGCGCTGCATCTTATGATCGTCAGTTCTCAGCAGAATCGCTGCGATGCCTGTAAACAAATTGTTCCCCCAGACGAGATTACTGTTACAAGTATTGGCAAAAAAATATGCCTGAAATGTGCACGGAAAATCACGAACTTGGAAGGACTTCAGAAACAATAAATCAACAGAAAATAATAGATAGGAGAATCGGAAATGAAACGTCACTTAGCTACAGTGCTGACAATCTGCCTGGGTGCGGCGATCTGCGCAGGAGTCGCTGGCGACGCCCCGACCACTCAACAACTTGAACAGAGAATCAGCACCCTCGAAACGCAAGTCCGAAGTCTTTTGCGCCGCGTCGAAACCCTTGAAAAGCAGCAGCTCGAAATTACCAAACCGACGACGAAGCGGAAAGACCCGCTCGAAAAGATTGTGACTGAATCTGCGAAAAGAGCTGCCACACCTGCCGAGCGCAAAGGATTCGGCACTGATTTAGCCGTTGGCCAGGTTGCCTACCTTGATGGCACTCATGACACCGGCCGGGAGGTTTACCAGGCATCCGCCTACGCGCGAGAAATCATTGATGCAAACAACATGATCGTTGAAATTACCATCGGTTACAAAGCCGAATATCCGAGGTTCTCCACAACAGGTGTCCCTTCTCGCCACATAGGTATCACAAAACTCATCTGGCTCAAAGGCGTGAGTACGGCCGGATTAGTGGATAACAGTAAGGTAAATTGCCCTGATCCGATGAAAGTAACAGGGACGAAAACCTATACTGCGGTAACAGGGGCACTCAGAACAACTTTCGTTCTCGAACCATACCGCGATTAGCCGTTCGTCTTAACCTCTGATTCTACAGGCGTTTCTCTCGGCCACTTGCCAAAAGGAGTCCTGCCTGTTGACGTTTGGGGGGCGATTGTTAAGATGATGGTGTAAATCGGCATTTTGAATCCAGGACGGTTAGCTTGCAACTAACCAAGCGGTCTGAGCAGCGATAGCGGTTCTCACCCGCTCCGCTCTCCTGCTCGGACCGGCCTGATATAAAGCGGGTGAAAACATGCCTGAGAAGTCATTACGTCACGGCACTATCGAATCGCAGATGCAGCTTACAGGGCGTTTGGCTGATGAAACAGCGGCCCAAGCGCGGAAGAAACCGCCGCGACAACTCAGAGAGTTTTATTTGTACGCGGCGACATGCTTTGATTATGCCGTTCAAATCACGGAACTGAGCCGCAGCACCAAAGAGACACAGCCGAGCCAATTTGTAGCCTTGTGGGCGGGTTTGGATGAATACCTGAAGCGTGTCAATGAGCTGCTGAAGAAGTATCCTCTCCTGCTGAACAAATGGCCGCCAAGTCCAGGGATATCCTTTGCATGGCGGGCGAGCTGGTCCGCTTTGGGCGTGGCGTTGAAATTCGCAGAGATGATCTATGCTGCAACGCAAATTACAAGGGGATCGGCTTTGGGCAGGTTCCCGCTGGCCCTGCATGAGATCACTACCTCTGGCCCAGAGGCTCAAAAGTGGAGAGATTTGACAATCCAAGAGCTGAGAACAAGGACATTGCCGAAACCTTCGGAATGGGCCATGTGGGAAGTCCACAGAGATTCGGAAAGTCTTATGTATAAGCTTGAGGACGAATTTTTGCGGGCAACCAGCAAGGCAGGAGAAACAGAGCAGGAAATTGCTCCCGGTATATTCGGGTGGATAAAAGGTTGGCTCTGGAAGTTATACGAGAAAACGTTGAAGGTGGTTGTTGAGGTTATCCTCGAAAAGAGCGGGCCGAAATCGAGTTGACTTCTGTGGGGGGATGGATTTCTCTCTGGCACTCGATACACATCTCGCCTCGCGCAATTACGGGCGGTTGTATCCCCTCTGCGAGTATAGTAGCGCGTTTCATAAATCATACGACTACAGGGGAACCGGCCTCCTAAGGGGCCACCGGATGGTGGAATTTGGCTGTTTGAAGAGATTGCCGTCCCGGGCTCTTCGCTGCGCTACGCGTCTCCGGTCGCCCCTTGGGGACAGGCTTCGATTCCGCCTTTGCCAAGGCTACGGCGGACAGGCCGGTCGAAATGACAACATAGCCGTGAAACTTGCGAAACGGGGTAGGAGGACATCTATAAAGGCGAGGATATTTTCGAGGGGGGCGTGGTTTTAGACGGCGTGGGACGGGGTGAACTCCAGGAGGGGTCCTCCGGCCCGGCAGAGCTCCCCCCGGGATGGCGGGGCCAACTGGATACCTGCCTTCGCAGGTATGACAAGGCTTTCGCGGGAATCAGAGGTAGATGCTATTGGTGGGCAGAGCCCACCCTACGGGCTCATAAAACCTCCGCAAGCAGAATAGACGTCTGCCCCTCTTAATAATCAATCAGCAATAATCAATAGTCAATTCTTAGGAGCAGCCCATTGAATTGCCGCAGTTGTAGCATTTGTAGCAGGTTCCGTTTCGGACGGTGATAGAGCCGCAGATGTCGCAGGCGGGGGCGTCGTCCATGAAATGCGCGAATTGAGAGTTGAACTGCTGCATAAGGGCGGTTTCGGCCTCCAATTGCCCCTCAGGGTCGGCTGCGGTTGTTTTGACCAAGGCCGCGATGCGATTGACGACGCCGGAAAACCTGCCCGGCGGCGTTGAATGCTCTTTTTCACCCTGTTTTGTGCCCCGCGGGTCGGCACCGATAAGGTCCTTCTCCTTGGCCTTATCCTTGACCCCGGCCTTGACCTCGGCAATCTTCTTTGCGAGGTCCTTGGTCTTCTCGACCAACTGCCGAGCGGTTGTTGTGTTCTTATTCTCCGGCGCAGGCGCCGACGCAGACCTGTTCACCAGGTTCTTCTCAGCGTAGCCCGGTATGAACTGGCAGCCGAGCCAGCAGAAGATGTAGTCTATCAGGCTCTTTGCAAAGGGCATATCGCGGTTCGAGGTCATCCCCGACGGCTCAAACCTTGCATGACGAAACTTATCGACGAGCGTAATCAGAGGAACGCCGTACTGCAGCGCCATTGAAGTGCACGTCCCTATAACATCCATCAGGCCTCCGACGGTGCTGCCCTCTTTGGCCATCGTGATAAAGAGCTCGCCGGGCTGGCCGTCTTCATACAGCCCCACGGTCAGATAGCCCTCGTGCCCGGCAACGGAGAATTTGTGCGTTATGCTCTGGCGGGTGTCGGGAAGTCTTTTTCGCAGCGGCCTGGCGGCCTGCGCAGCCGGCTCGGAATTCTTGGCGCCGGCTTCTTTATGCTTGTTCGTAGAGACCGGCTGAAGCTTCTTCGAGCTATCCCGGTAAATCGCAACCGCTTTCAGTCCGAGCTTCCAGCCTTCCATATATGCCCCGCCGATCTCCTCGACAGTGCTTTCTTTGGGCATATTGATCGTCTTGCTTATCGCGCCGGATATGAACGGCTGAACCGCAGCCATCATCTTGAGATGAGCCGAGTAGTGAATGTATCGTTTGCCGTTGCGCGGCTTGAAGGCACAATCGAAAACGGCCAAATGGTCCGCGTTGAGCTTTTCGGCCCCTTCGATCGTCTCGTGCTCGTCGATGTGGTCCGAAATCGCCTTGATATCGTCGGCGTTATACCCTAAGCGCTCCAGCGCCATGGGAACCGTCTTATTGACGAGCTTAAGCATGCCGCCGCCGGCCAGTAATTTATATTTAACAAGCGCAATATCCGGCTCAATGCCCGTGGTATCGCAGTCCATCATAAACCCGATAGTCCCCGTCGGGGCAATCACGGTCGCCTGGGCATTTCGAAAGCCCGCCTTCGAGCCGGAATCGAAGGCTGCATCCCAGGCATCTTTCGCCGCGTTGCGCAGCTCTGCCGGGCAGTGCGACTCGGGAATATCGTAGGCATGCTGGCGGTGCATATTGATGACCTTGAGCATCGGGTCCTTATTCTTCTCAAATTCCTTGAAAGGCCCCATAACGGAGGCAATCTCCGCGCTGGCGGTATAAGCCACGCCCGTCAATAGTGCGCTGATCGCCCCGGCGATTGCACGAGCCTGGGTGGAATCGTAGGGAAGCGCCAAGCTCATAACCAGAGAGCCGAGATTGGCATAGCCAAGTCCCAGGGGGCGGAACAAGTGGCTGTTTGTGGTTATTGGCGCGTCCGGGTAGCTGCCGCCATCGACCAGAATCTCCTGAGCAATGATAAAAATCCGAATCGCCTTCTTGAACGACTCGACATCGAAAGAACCATCCTCCTTGCGGAACTTTATGAGATTCAATGAAGCCAGATTGCACGCCGAATCATCGACGAACATATACTCACTGCAGGGATTCGACGCGTTTATCGGCCCCGAATTCGGGCACGTATGCCAGCGGTTAATCGTGCTGTGGTATTGCAAACCCGGGTCTCCGCAGACTCTCGTGCCCTCGGCGATCAAATCCATAAGCTCGCGCGCCGAATGTTCCCCTATCTTCTCGCCCGTGGTCACGGCGTGGGTGACCCAATTCTCGTCCTTCTCCACGGACTGCATAAACTCGTCGGTAACGCGGACGGAGAGATTCGAATTCTGGAACATTACGCTGCTGTAGGCCTCGTTGTTGTATTCGCCGGTGTAGCCGGCCTCGATGAGCGTCCAGGCCTTCTTCTCCTCTTCGGTCTTGCACGTAATGAATTCCTTAATATCAGGGTGATCGACCTTGAGCGACTGCATCTTGGCCGCGCGCCTGGTCTTTCCGCCCGACTTGATGACCGCGGCAACCTGGTCATAGACCCGCATAAAGCTCAAGGGCCCCGACGGTTTTCCGCCGCCGGAGAGCTTTTCTTTACTGCTGCGCAGAGTGGAAAGGTCCGTCCCCGTCCCTGAACCGTGCTTGAAAAGCATCGCCTCGCTGGCTGCCAGCCGCATTATATCCTCCATCGAGTCCTTCACCGACTGAATGAAACATGCCGACGCCTGCGGATACTCATAGCTGCCCTCACAAGGCAAGGCGCTATTCGTCTTCGTATCCCAGTGGTAATTGTGCTTGCCGCCCTTGATCCCGTAAACGTCGTAAAGCCCGACGTTGAACCAAACCGGCGAATTGAACGAACCGTACTGATTCACACAGAGCCACACCAATTCGTTGTAGAAGACCTCCGCATCGGCATCGCTGCCGAAATACCCGTCCTTTCGGCCTCGGTCCGCAATTGTCTTGGCTACACGGTGCACAAGCTGTTTGAGCGAATGCTCGCGCTGCCCCGTCTCGACATCTCCGTAGAAGTACTTGCTCGCAACCACCTTCGTGGCCAACTGGCTCCAAGTCACGGGCATCTCGATATTGTCCTGCTCGAATACGGCTTGGCCGTTCTCATTGCTGATCTTTGCCGAACGCTTCTCCCATTCCAGCTCATCGAACGGATGCACACCCGCCTTCGAGAAGAACCGTTCTATCTTCAATCCCTCACCACTTTGGTCGTTACGCACAACCGTCTCAGGCACCGTTTCCTTGCGTTTGAAAGGGTTCTCTGGATCAAACTTATAAGACATTGACGCGCCTCCGGGCGAACAAAACAACCACTAAATACAGGAAACACTACCGCGAGCCATGCTATATGTAGTGCAAAAAACCGTAAACTCACTAACTATAGATTAGCCAAAAATCAACGAACTGTAAAGACCCAATCTCTTATTTTTTTACGCCGATTCTCATCGCTCGGCTCTTAGTCCTTGTCCTTGCTGAATCTATGATGAGAAAAAACTTTTCGGCACGCGAAAGATTCTTCACAATCCCGTTGCGAAACCCACAAAACTCTTTTTCCGATAACAACGTATAGCTAAGATACAGCATCATTGCAACGACAACCAGAATTGACCGCTATCCTCAGAAGTCTTTGGGGAATAGTCATGGAAACAACGCAGTAATGCCCGTCGATATGCGCAGCAAGAACCTCGAAGCCATCCGTCGGCAAATAGGGGCCTTCCCCACCGGTCCGGGCCTGTACTTTATGAAGGGCCGGGCGGACAAAGTCCTCTATATCGGCAAGGCAAAGAATCTGCGCTCTCGCGTGGCCGGCTACTTCCAGCAAAGTGCCGACCCGATCGCCTCCAGAGGCCCCAAGATCGCCGAAATGGTCGCAAAAGTCGAGGCTGTCGACTTCCTTGAAACACCTTCGGAAGTCGATGCCATGCTGCAGGAAGCACGCCTTATCAAGGATATCCGCCCGCCCTATAATACCGATTTGACAGACGATAAGACATTTCCCTACCTGGAAATCACCAGTCGCGACGATTTTCCCGGCGTCTATATCACTCGCAAGCCGCGTCCGAGCGGCAGCACGCTCTTCGGCCCATTCACAGGCGCCAAAGACCTCAGGGGAGTCCTCGTTGTGCTGCAGAAGATATTCAAGTTCCGAACCTGCAACCTCAAAATTGCCGCAGATGATCCAAAACGCACCTTTTTTCGCCCTTGCATTCTCTACAGTATCAAGCAGTGCACCGCCCCCTGCGCGGCAAGAATCGACAAGGCCCCCTACAAGAAAGTCGTCATTGGCGATTTGGTCAGGTTCCTCCGGTCAAAACGCTCGGTGGTAATGCGCCGGCTCAAAAACCAGATGGCCGAGGCCGCCGAAAGGCTCGACTACGAAAGCGCCGCGATGTTTCGCGACCGCATCCGCCTTATCGAGCGACTGGACCGCCGAGGCACGCCGGACGAAAATGTTCAGCCTGAAGTCTTTGCCGCCGACCCAGCCCTGGCGCTGACACAACTGCGCGACATAATTCAATGCCCCGACCCGGTTCGCATCATCGAAGGCATCGACGTTGCCAATATCGGCGGCGCCGAGGCGGTCGGCTCGCTTGTAAAATTCATCGACGGCAAACCCTTCAAAAGCGGCTACCGGCGATTCAAGATAAAGACCGTAAAAGGCATAGACGATTACGCGATGATCGCCGAGGTGGTCAAACGCAGGTACAAGTATGCCATGCAGGGCCGAGAGATGTGGCCCGACCTGATACTCATCGACGGAGGCCTCGGACATCTAAGGGCCGCCCAAGCCGCACTTGACGATATGATTGCAGCCGATCGAGGTGAATCCAAAGGCAACAATAAGAAGAAAGCCAACCCGGTCAACGAAACGCCCAAGACGAAAATCGCTTCGATTGCCAAGAAGCAGGAGCTGATTTACGTCCAGCCAGGCGGCGAACCATTGAATCTGCCCGCCAATTCACCCGCGCGCAAGCTGCTGCAATACGTCCGCGACGAAGCCCACCGCTTCGCACAGCACTACCATCACATCCTCAGAAGCAAGAAGATGTTCAACAAGAAGGTAATGTTATCGGCCCATCCCCGAAAAAAGATTCAATCCCCCCATCAGCAAGCCGGATTAGTTCAATCCAGAGCCTTATTCCTTTGGTGAAATCAATACTTGTGCCCAAACAACAGGCAGTCGCTTGATTAGGGCGTTTCTTTTGGACTTTCCCGCGAAAGTCTGTGCCCGTTTATACCGAAATAGAGTAGTGAGCATCTGGAGCAAGCTATGAGCGTTCTCGAATATTTTGAACAAGCCGAGGTGAGGAATATGACCAAGGTTAAACATGTAATGACAACGAATGTGGTCACCGTGAGAAAGGACACGCCGATAAGCCAGGCTACCGAGCTTCTGATGAGCAATAACATCACAGGCATGCCCGTCGTCGAGGAAGATATGACCCTGGTGGGAATAATCAGCGAAAAGGACGTGCTGAACTTGTTCTACTCAAGCGGACAAACGACTAATAGAACCGTCAGCGATTTTATGACGACGCCCGCCGTTCACTTCAAGCAGGACGATGACATCCAAGACGTGTGCGCCTGCCTGATGGAGAATAACTTCAGGCGCGTGCCGGTAACATTGAACGGGAAGGTCGTGGGCATTGTGAGCAGACGGGATGTTCTCGATTACATTTCTCACAGCAACAGCGACGGCGCTGCCGAGAAGGCTCCCTCCGAGCTTGCCAACACCCGCTTCGTCGGTCAGTAGGCGCAGGCATTATGCCCAAATCTCGAACGAAGCGATAGCCGGCCGGGCCCAATGGTCGCTTCTGCCGGTGTAAGATAGGAGCGGTCCGCCGGGTGCGCATCGCCTTGACTCTACGTCCGAGAAGCGGCCCACTCTTTCACATCCGCCATTACCGCGGAAATCCTACGGCAAATCAAGACAATCACCGCCGCGCTCGCCTGGATGAGCCGGACGTGCTTACATGACCATCACCGGCAATCCAAAGGCCTTTTCTCAACATCCAGACTCAATTCACCCCCGATTCAGGCCGAATAAAGGAAGGTAAAAGGTATGTCCTGTTGGGGGTCTGTGTGCGCCTGCGAAATGATCGCTGCGCGGCCAAATCAGTCATCAGATCTGGAACCGAACATGAGTATTGGCAGAAACGTCAAGATACTGACTTGGCTGCAAATATGCACTATCGCCGCAGTTATCTTTGTCGTTCGATTCTATGTCAATCCAAACTTGTCCGCAGGAGCTACGCGCGGAATGGTTGATGGAATACTCTTCTCGCCTGATAATCCATCCGCCCTTATTGATGGACAAGTGCTGAAAATAGGAGACCAGATATACGGCGTTGAGGTGGTCGAAATAAGCAGACGCATTGTCACTTTTGAGAAAGACGGCCAAACATGGGAGCAACGCGTATGCGAGCGTCCCAATTCCACCTGGGACGACCCCAATCCGACCGAATCCGACGCAAACGACGTCCTTTGAATCGCTGCACCGAAGGATCCTTACGCTCCCAAACAGGCAACCATTCGGTAGAATTCCTACTGGAAATACAGGTCTATGGGTTTGACGTATATATTTCGAAACTCGATCTGGCTGCCCTCGCTCTGCAGGCAAATCCAGCCTGATGTGTCCGTGGCCTTGGTCCCCTTGTTCTGGAGCACACCGTTGACCACGCCGTTCTTGACCGACCAGACATCATCAACATCGACGCCTTCTTCATCAACGTGGAGCTTCCAGCCGGTAAAATCCCTGCCGTTGAACAAATCCGTTTTCTCATCCGGCATAATCGCCCCGCCTCCCCGGCATCCACCCAGCACCGCCAAACCAGCCAGCAAGATACCCAATCCCAACAACCTACTCGTCCCCTTGCAACACATAATGTCCTTCATTCTCTTGTCTCCAAAAACGTCTTCTCAACTCAAGTTTCCACTTCCATAGTCCGTCGAATGCCGCAGTGCAGGGACTTCAGGCCGCCACAATACCAAAGCCGGGCGGAAAACTCAAACATATATGCTTGGCAACTGCCAACAAACGGCGTCGGCAACGACTTGGAAAGAGAATCCCCCCTTGTTCAGAGGTTCAAGCAGCGATATACTTGTTGGCGGACGTTTGAGACGAATGAAGAATTGAGAATAGGAAAGGAAAACACATGGCCGCTCGCACCCGCAGTTCGGCCCGAAAAGGTGGGGACCTGACCAGACGAGCGTTCCTGACTCGTTCCGCGCTGGCCGCTTCAAGTCTAAGTGCGGCTTCGGCGGCCAGTTGGGCCAAGGGGCAGGAAACAAACGAATCGCAGGAGTCTTTTCGCGTAGCTATTCGCGTGGACGCGGCCAGACCAATCGGCAGGCTGCGCCCTATATGGCGGTTCTTCGGCGCCGACGAGCCGAACTATGCGACCATGAAGAACGGCAGGAAGCTTATCGCCGAATTGGGTGAGCTGGCCCCGAAACACGTCTATTTCCGTGCGCACAACCTGCTTTGCTCCGGCGATGGCACGCCGGCTCTGAAGTGGGGTTCATCCGGGGCCTATAAGGAGAACGCCCAGGGCAAGGCGGTCTATGATTGGACTATCCTGGACGGCATCTTCGATACGTATCTGGAGCGGGGCGTGCGGCCTTATGTCCAGATGGGCTTCATGCCCAAGGACCTTTCGATCCAGCCGGAGCCTTATCAGCACAAATGGACGCCCAAAGCAAAATACAGCGAGATATACACGGGCTGGGCCTATCCGCCCAAGGATTACAAAAAATGGGCCGAACTGTGCTACCAGTGGGCCAAACACTGCGTCGCAAGGTACGGACGCGACGAGGTCGAAACATGGTGCTGGCAGACCTGGAATGAGCCGAACATCGGCTATTGGCGGGGAACGCACGAAGAATTCTGCAAGCTGCACGACTACGCCGTCGATGCTGTCCGCCGGGCCTTGCCTACGGCGCGTGTCGGAGGGCCGGATGTGGCCGGCAGCGGCGGAAGATTCCAACGTGATTTTCTCGAGCACTGCCTCCGCGGAACCAACCACGCCACCGGCAAAAAGGGCACGCCCCTGGATTTCGTATCATTCCACGCCAAAGGCTCGCCGCGGTTTGTCGATGGGCACGTTAGGATGGGCATCGCCAACCAGCTTCGCACCATTAACGAGGGCTTCGGCATCATCGCATCGTTTCCCGAACTCAAAGATACGCCCATCGTAATCGGCGAATCCGACCCTGAAGGCTGCGCAGCCTGCCAGGGCGAGCAGCTCGGCTATCGCAACGGCACTATGTATTCCAGCTATACCGCCGCGAGCTTCGCACGCAAACACGACCTGGCCGACAAGCACGGCATCAATTTCGAAGGCGCCTTGACCTGGGCGTTCGAGTTCGAGGATCAGCCTTATTTCGCGGGCTTCCGCTCCCTCGCCACCAACGGCATCGATAAGCCCGTCCTCAATGTCTTTCGAATGTTCAGCAAGATGAGCGGCTCCCGGCTCACCGTCCAAAGCGATGCCGCCGTGGACCTTTCGACCATGATGAGCGAGGGCGTCCGCAGCAGACCCGATGTCGCCGCGCTGGCGAGTCTCGACAAAGATACGCTTTGCGTTATGGCGTGGCATTACCACGACGACGATGTGCCCGGCCCCGCTGCGAACGTCGAGTTCTCCGTCGAGGGCCTGCCCGCCGATTTCGCCAAAGCCACCCTGCGCCACTTCCGTATCGACGAAGACCATAGCAACGCCTATTCAGCCTGGAAGCGCATGGGCCAACCCCAAAACCCGACTCCCGACCAATATGCCGAACTGGAAAAAGCCGGCCAACTCGGCCCGCTGACACCCCCGGAAGAGATAACCGCCAACCACAACAAAATCACCCTAAAATCCCAACTAGCCCGCCAGGCCGTTTCGCTATTAGTGATAGACCGTTTGCCGTTATAGGAGGGATGACTCGAGACTGTCAAGACCGATCTTAGAGATCGTCATTGCGAGGCTCTGGGGGCCGTGGCAATCTCCGGCGTTCGAACGGGTGGAGACTGCCGCGTCGGGCCCGCCCCTGGGGCCAAGCTCTTCGGCCTCCTCGCAATGACCGCGGGTAATGCGACTTACCAGTTTCGATGGAATTGCAAAGAAGTTGGTGGATCACTCTTTCAGACCGGTCAGGTCTGGTTCTATTCTTTCGTTTGCTGCGATTAGATCGTCCCACATTACTCGGGCGTTCTTCTTTCCTGCCTCTCGGCCTAAGATGGTTGCCAACGTGCTGTTGACGCCGGACTTCGCTGTTGGGTTGTCGTATTGGCCCTCGGTAATGTTCTTGTGGAATATGTCGAGGTTTGTTTTGATTCCCTCGTTGTATAGGCCGGTTATCTGGCCGCCTTTGTATCCGCCTTTGTTGCCGCGGATGCCTGCGTTGCCTTCGTAGTTGATTTCCGCATATCCGAACTGGCCGTAGGCGGTGCAACTGCACGCAAAGCCCTGGGTGTTTCCGACGTGCTCTCCGCGGTGGTTTAGGATAAGGCCGTCCTCAAACTGGTACGTAATCGAATAGACGTCGTTGGTATCGCCGTGCGAATCGGGCGTTATCTTCGCCGCGCTGCCCATCGCGCTTATCGGGCGAGCTCCCGCAAGCCACAGCGCCGCATCGACGGCGTGAATACCCGCATTAACCAGCATCCCGCCGCCGATATCAGTGTCGTTGACCCAGATCAACCCCTGAAGACGGCTCTCGATGGTTGCTGTCTTAGGCGGGTCGTCGAAGGCCTCGTCGCAATAGATCGAGCTGAGCAGGCCTATCTTGCCGATCAGGCCCTCCTTGCAGCGTTTCACCGTCTCAATATTGAACGGATGCGTCGGCACCTGGAAATCGACCAAGAAGACCTTGCTTTTCGCCGTGGCCTTCTTGCCGGATTCGGCGATGGACAGGCAGCCCGGCACATCGACGGCCACCGGTTTGGCGACATAGACGTGACAGCCCGCATCGACAGCAGCGGCGGCGTGCTCGGGGAAGAAGCAAGGCGGAGTCTCTAAGAACACCGCATCGACCTTGCCGGCAATCAGCCGGTTGTAGCCGAGCAGCCCGGAGAACCGCCTGGCCTCCTCAACGCCGTAACTCTCGCCGGCAGCCTTTGCGACCTGCGGAAAATAGTCCGCAACGGCGGTGATTTGATAACCGGCGTGGTCCTTGAGCATCCCGGCAATCAGCCTGCCCCTTCCGCCAAGGCCGACGCAGCCGACCTCGATTCTTGAATTGGCCTCGGTCCCGCGGACCTGGCCCGGCTCGACAATACTAAAAGCCGCCGCCGTAGCCGCCACACTTGCAATAAACTGGCGACGACCCAGATTATCTTTATGCTTGCCCCCTGGGGGCCTGTCGGATTGTTTGGTCATTTTATTTTCCATCTTAGAATTGCTCCTTATCAGCAGTGTCTTACTTGCGCAAGTATTTTGCACGGACGTATTTTCTCCAGACCTCATGTGCCGGTCGTTCTTTGCCGTCGCCGTCGATCAGGCCGCAATCCCGCCACGCCGCGGCCCAGTCGCCTGAGAAGCTGCCTTTGATCTTCTCCCAGAGGGCATCGTAGTCCTGATAGAGAAATGCGATCACAAAGAGATACCGGTCGCGTCCGGCGGCGCTTAGAACCGATTCGATATACGCAGCCTGGCTCTGCTCGCCGCCCGGCAGAGTCACATTGAAATCCTTTAGATGCGTCGGCTCCGCGGGGAAACCCGTCTCGGTGATGGCGATGGGCTTATCGCCGACGAACTCGCGAATCCAGTCGAAGGCCTCGAAGGGCCTTT
>DATEBC010000397.1:0-13050 GCA_035288065.1 Sedimentisphaerales bacterium
TTCATCGGTGATTATGTTGTGAACCTGCGAAGAAAAAGTCTCGAAACCGCTGTTTGCATCCAGATTATGAATCGTGACATTCTCTCCGGGAGCAACAAGAGGAGTATGGTCGGCAAATCTCATATAAACAAGTTTTCGGCCGTCCCGCGCAGCCCTCGAAACGTAGGGGTCCACAAAAGTGTGAAAATGCCCCACGCTATCGACCTGCCAAACAACGTTGTCGCCCTTCTGCAGGCCTGTCAGAATCTTATCCAGGCCTTCAAGACCTGTGCTTGCCCACCCGGCCATATTTCAGTTCCCCCGTTGTCACAGACAATTCCAGCAATAACCGACACTATCATAATCGGCATACACGCAATCACAACACAGGAATTTCCAAGAAACAAAAAAAGGGCGATTCGTGACGGAATCGCCCTTTTTTCAATCCGCAATGATTCATCGCATCCTAAACAACACCCTGATCGAGCATCGCGTCGGCCACCTTGACAAAGCCTGCGACATTTGCGCCCATTGCAAGGTTGCCCGGCTGGCCATACTCTTGCGCGGCCTCGAAGCACTGCCTGTGAATGGCGATCATGATGTTGTGAAGCCGCTCATCGACCTCTTCTCGCGTCCAGGACAGCCGCATCGAGTTCTGCGACATCTCCAGGCCCGACGTGGCAACGCCGCCTGCGTTTGCCGCCTTAGCAGGGCCATAGAGAATCTTCGCAGCCAAATACTTATCGATGGCCTCAGGCGTGCTCGGCATGTTGGCGCCTTCGGCAACGACGCAGCAGCTGTTCTTTAGCAGAGTCTTGGCGTCTTCGCCGTCAATCTCGTTTTGGGTTGCGCTAGGGAACGCACAGTCGCACTTAATATCCCAGGGCCGTCTTCCTTCACGATACTCTGCGCCGAACTTGTCGGCATATTCCTTCATGCGCCCGCGCCGCACGTTCTTAAGCTCAAGAACGAATGCAAGCTTCTCGTCATCAATCCCGGCAGGATCATAGATTGTGCCGTTTGAGTCCGACAGGCTAACGACCTTTGCGCCGAGATGATTGAGCTTCTCGACGGTATATTGGGCCACATTTCCGGAGCCGGAAACGGTGCAAATCTTGCCCTCGAAGTCCTCGCCGCGGGTCTTGAGCATTTCTTCGGCAAAATAGACGCACCCGTACCCGGTTGCTTCCGGGCGGATAAGCGAGCCGCCCCAGGTCAATGCCTTGCCGGTCAAAACACCGCTGAATTCGTTGCGAACACGCTTGTACTGGCCGAACAAATACCCAATTTCACGTCCGCCGACGCCGATATCCCCTGCAGGCACATCGGTATCCGGCCCGATATGGCGGCAAAGCTCCGTCATAAAGCTTTGGCAAAAACGCATCACTTCGTTGTCGCTCTTGCCCTTGGGATCAAAGTCCGAACCGCCTTTGCCTCCACCCATTGGCAGAGTTGTAAGAGAATTCTTGAAAACCTGCTCGAAACCCAGAAACTTCAGGATGCTCGCATTAACCGTAGGATGAAATCTCAGGCCTCCCTTGTACGGACCAAGGGCGCTATTGAACTCAAACCGAAATCCGCGGTTGATCCGGACGTTCCCTTCATCATCCTGCCAGGGAACACGGAACATTATCTGCCTTTCCGGCTCGACAACCCTGTCGAGAATCTTCGCATCCACGTATTCGGAATGCCTCTCGATCACCGGCACCAAGGAATCCAGAACTTCCTTGACGGCCTGCTGAAACTCCGGCTCGCCCGGATTCCGCCTGAGAACCTGTTCATAAACACCTTCGACAATTTTGTTTGCAGCCACTTTAGTTGCCTCCACTAACAAAACATTGAAACATTGAGATTTCTGTGGTCAAGCCGCCTGCAATAAGCTAAACTAATGACATCATCACACTTTCGCATTAGACGGCATAACTTATCAGTAGAATATAATGCATAGTGAAGATGCAACACAAGCAACTAATAGTAATAGAGCGCATTAGGATAGCTTATAATGCATATAGAAACGCTTAGAGTGTTCTGTGATTTGGCTGATTCACGCAGTTTCTCAAGAACCGCCGAAAAGCACTTTGTAAGCCAGTCTGCTGTCTCGCAGCAGCTCGCACAACTGGAAACCACCCACAAGTGCGAACTTATCAACCGCAAGAAACGGCCCATTGAGCTTACCAAGGCCGGGCGGCTTCTCTACAGTGCCGCCAAGGATATGCTCGAGAGGTACGACCACTTCAAAAACGAGCTTAACACGCTGAGAACCTCCTCGGGCAGCAGAATAAACGTGGGCGCCATATTCAGTATCGGGATGCACACTCTGCCCGACTACGTCAAGAAGCTCATGGTCAGCCACCCAAATGTGAACGTCCATATCGAGTACTTCAGCGCCGCCAGAATATACGAGCTGGTCCTGGCCGGGCAGATCGATATCGGCCTTGTTGCCGTTCCGAAAAACGACAAACGGCTGGATGTTTATGACTTCGAAAATGAGCCGTTGGTCGTAGCGTGCAGCCCCAAACACCCCTTGGCGCACGAGCCGCAGGTTGACATTCACCGACTTCAGTTCGAAAAGTTCATCGCGTTTGAAAAGAACGTGCCCACACGGCACTGGATCGACGGCATCCTCGAACGGTACAATGTCGCCGTGCGATGTGTGACGGAATTCGACAACATCGAAACGGTCAAGCGGGCGGTCGAAATAGACGCCGGCATAAGCATACTGCCGCAGACTGCGATACTTCAGGAGCTCGCCGCCGGAACTATAAAGGCCGTGCCGCTCTCGAATGAAAAATTCGTCAGGCCCACGGGCATAATCGTTCGAAAAGGCAAGATATTGGGTCAAGCCGGTCGATATTTCATTGAGTTGCTCCAGAAGAAAAGTAGATAGTCATCATCAACATTTGCCTAAAACGAGATATGCCGATTAAAGCAGTGATATTTGACCTGGACGGCACCATTACCCAGCCGTGCCTGGACTTCGACGCCATTCGCTGGGAAATGGGACTGCCGCGAGATTCCGGGCCGATACTCGAGTCGATGGAGAAAATGACCGTCCGGCAGCGACGCCGAGCCGAAGAGATATTGCATCGGCACGAGCAGAAAGCCGTAGCTGAGTCCAAATTGAACCCAGGCACACGTCAAACGCTTGCGGCTCTTCGCAAGGCGGGCATCCGCATCGGAATATTGACGCGAAACAAGCGCAGCAATGCCCTTGCCGTCGCACGCAAGCACAACCTGAAATTCGACGCCGTCGTCGGCCGCGAAGAAGGCCCGGCAAAGCCCGACTGCTTTGGCGTGCTGCAGCTATGCCGTCAATTCGGCGTAGAGCCCGCCCAGACCGCCGTCGTGGGCGACTACCTGTTCGATTTGCTCTGCGCAAAATCAGCAGGCGCCGTCGCCGTCCTGCTGACAAATCACAATCAGGCCGACGACTTCGCCGAGCACGCCGATTTTTGTATTGAAAAGATCAGCCGGATAATTCAAATTGTCGATGATAGCCGATAGACCGCTGTCTCCAGCTTAAAAGATATAAGGAAGCATTATTATGAATAATCAGATCATCCGTGGTATAATAGTTGCCCTGCTGTTAGCGGCCGGCATCTGCGCGGCTGCTGAATGCGAGAAGACCTGCGAATCCCCGAGCACCTGCCAGGAGCCGAACGCTCAGCCCGATCCCGTCGATACGGTCCTCAAGCAGCTAAACGACAAGACCCTTAAACTGACGCACTATGAGGCAATGATCGAATACAAGACCATTCAGCCGCTGTATGAATCCGAGGCAATCAGGAAAGGGGTCTTGTACTACGCCAAGTTCGGCGAGAAATCAAACCTCAGGATAAACTTCCAAACGCTCAAGCACGACGACGAAAAGGAAGAAAAATACATCGAACAGTACATATTCGACGGCGCCTGGCTGACCCAGATAAATTATCAAATCAAGGCGGTCAAAAAGTACCAGTTGGCCGAGCCGAATAAGCCGGTGGACGCCTTCGACGTGGCCAGCAATAAAATACCGCTGATCGGCTTTGCCAAGACTGAGAATCTGAAAAAGCAGTTCGACATAACGTTGGTCGAGAACAAAAACGACAAACTTGCAACTTTTTTTCAATTACATCTGAAGGTTAAGCCGAATTCCACTTATAAAGATGATTATGTCTCCCTCGATTTTTGGGTCGATAAGAAACTGAGGCTTCCGACAAAGATTGTCGCCGTCTCGACCGAGGAGGACATCTACGAAATAAGGCTTCTCAAACCGAAGATTGATGAGAAGATAGATGAAAAGGTCTTTGAGTTCAAGATTCCAAGAGGTTTCGGCGAGCCGGAGATAATTCCGTTGGAGAAGAAAGAAAAATGACAGGCATTCGTCATACATGGTTTGATTCTCTGCAACGCTGCTCTGCGAAGCACGAGCTGCAGTTTGATACGGGGATAGATCAATGGCTTCTCTGACAATCTCCAATGAGTGCTTTCATAAACTGATTGCAGAGCGTGCACAGACTCTGCTCGCCCTTGCGAGCCATCTTTGCCGCTGTGAATCGACCGGCAAGGTCCTGACGCGTCCGTTTCTGGGTGAGTTTTTCTCGCAATCCATGCAGATAGAGGAGCTTCTTGATGCTTACGATGCCCGCAACAATTGCCAGTGGTGCGTCTTCAGGTCGCTCACGGCGACAGTCAAGCTATTCTCTGACGTCAGTTACGAATTGCTTCATATCCAACACGCGCTGCCGGCCTATTGCCTCCTGCCCATCGAGCACGATTTCATCGAGGCCACCGAAAAAACCCTTGAGTTTACCGGCAAAGTGCTCGCGACAGCGGCACGCCAAATGCTGGCAGGGGCCGAGCAGCTCAAACTGCCGTGTCCGTCTCAAGACCTGCGGATTCACGCCGAACAGTTGCCTCCGGGCCGACTGCCTCACGATTGCGCCGCGCGCAGAACAGAGACAGTCGCGGAAACGGTTACACTGTTGACAACGGCCTTCTTGAATCTGGCCGCCGACAGCAAAAGAATCCGCGCCGCCGGCAGAGCAAAGCCCGAAGAATACGCAGCTTACCTCTCGCACTCCGTAACGGAGGAAAATCTGCGGAGTCTCGAACTTCGATTTCACAACCTTCAGTCCCTATACGACACCTTTGTTTCCGGCACCGAAGCGGAGGACCTCGATACCGATCTGCCCGTGCTGCGCGGCCATGTTAGCATTGTATTTCATCTGCTCAGGTTAGGCACGGGATTGGCCCACTATTACGAAAGGCACGTAAACAAGCAATTCTGCGATCTGGCCGCTGCGTGCCGACCGCTTGTGGAAACCGACGCACTGCTGTCCAGACTTATGAACTATTGCATCGCCCATATCGGTCTCTATATCGCCTGCGCAGAGCGGCTCTGTCAAAACATGTTAAAACGCTACGCCGAAGTCGGCGAAATTGAGGTATCCGTCCCTCCATACCGCGGCTTTCACGTTCGTCCCTCCACGTTGATTTCTACCCTCGTGCTGCACTATGGAAGCGACGTCAGAATGGAGATCGATAAGGAGACCTATAACGCCGCCTCGCCATTGGATTTGTTCCGCGCCAATGAGAAGATAAATGCCGCGAAGCGGCGATGGCTGGCCGCGGAAATCGCCGGCCTCGAATTGGTCCAGAAGAGCCCCGCCAAAACCGAGATTGATACTATCGTCCGCAGCATAATTCTCAGTCTGGCCGAGAAGAGCAAGGTGATCCTGTACGAGCAGCCACTCCAGATGCCCGAAGGCCTCCCACAGGAGGAAGGAACGCTGCTGCAGCGGGTCAACGACAAGGTGGGGCAGCTCCTCGCGCTCGGCAAGATCGACATCAATATCGACCTGACCGCGAAGTTCATAGGCGATAAACGAGTGCTCGCCGACATTAAGCTTCTGGCCGAATCCGGATACGGCGAGGACCAGTTCGGCAACAATAGCCGACTGCCCGAAGAACTCGTCTATCTCCGCAGCTAACCCAAAAAGAAAAATGCCGATTTTTTTTGCGAAAAAGGCATTTTTCTTTGACAAAGCATTTACAGGACTGTAGTTTTGAAGCGATTTTAAGCTATTTGAAGCCTGTGTGGAGGCATCTTAAATGCAGGAATACGAAGACCTCAAAGTGTTGGTTGCCGAAATTGAAGCTGATATCAACAAAGCCGAGGGTGGGAACAAGGCCGCTGGGACGCGGGTTCGTAAGCAGATGCAGAAGGTTAAGCAAGCTGCACAAGGCGTCCGCAGTCGGATCCTTGAGATCAGATCAGCTCAATAAGCCGTCAACAACACTTGTAAACGCTTGTTCGCGCCCGCGAAGAAACGCGCATACTCCGTGTTGCGATGGGGAATCTCAACGCAGTACGCAGTTGTGTAGTGCGCGGGCTTCTTGGTTAATGGTGAGCAATGCCCCCCTCTCTCTTGTTCGACTTATCGAGTATTGACCTGACTGCCGAACCGCTCTTCTCCACGGAAGCAATTGGCGGGGTCAATCCCCAACGATTCGAAATGCGCCAGCTCGACGGGATTCTCTGGTACGACAAGGACAGATCGCAGATATTGGGCTACAAGGATGTAACCGACAAGGAATTCTGGGTCCGCGGGCACATCCCGGGCAGGCCTCTGATGCCCGGCGTGATTATGATTGAGGCGGCGGCCCAGCTCTCAAGCTTCTTCCTCAAGGAAATCTTCAAAGAGCCGGGGTTTATCGGCTTTGCCGGCATCCAAAACGTAAAGTTTCGCTCGATCGTTGAGCCGGGGCAGAGACTGCTCCTGCTCGGCCAGATCATCAAGTACAAGCATAGAGGGCTTAGAACGCACGTCGAGACGCAAGTTCAGGGGGTGGTTGACGGAACGATGGTCTTTGATGCGGTAGTCGCCGGCATGCGCATTTAGCTCGCCCGGCAGTTCCTCACCTCAGAAAGCTCCAAAATAGCCCCAAGGGGATTCGAACCCCTGTTGCCGGGTTGAAAACCCGGTGTCCTAGGCCTACCTAGACGATGGGGCCAACCGACGTTATTCCATGCTGATTGCTTCGGCCGGACAGGCATCGACACAGACCCCGCAATCAACGCAGGCTTCTGCATCAACCACCGCTTTCTCATCGGCCATACTTATCGCCTCACTCGGGCATTCAGAAACACACGTTTCGCAACCAGTGCATTTCTCTTCATCTACCTTAGCCGGCATCTATATTACCCTTTCAAAGAAAAACAAACAACCCACCTTCAAATTAAGATAGGGAATCTTACAAGCCTCCGATGATTTTACAACAAAAATCTTGAGAAATCGGCGATGAACCGTTGGACCAGGTATCGCACGACGCTACTTCTCTTCCGTCGCAATCGGTTGGGCTTGTTCCTCAGCCGTCGGAATTGTATCCAATGCCGGCGCTTTCACGGCAACGGCCCCCAGTGCTACCGCCATTTCCCGAACACGAGCATCCGGGTCGTATGTTGCCGCCGATTCAAGAACTTTATCGAACTTGCCTTTCTGCGTCTTGGCCAGCAGATACATGGTCATCATGCGGACCGGCCAGTTGCTGTCGTCAAGGTTGTCCGCCACTGCGGAGACCAGCTCATAATCCAGTGGAAGGAACTGCATCTCAGCCATAGTATGAACCTTCACGACCCATTCATCCTTGTCGGGCTTGCGCAGCAGTCCGGACTCGTGCACCAGTGCATTCCTGAACATAGTCGGCATCCAATCGGCATACATGAACTTGTATGGCGGCTTGCGATTGGACATGGCGTACTGCTCCATCAGCAGGCCGACAAATAACTGCGCCGTCTTAATCTTCTGGCCCTCCTGGCCTTTGGAAATCAAGTTGAAGCGGTTTCTTAGATACTTGCTGGTCAGCTCAATGCCAGGGCGCATGACGACCAACGCCGTCGGCTCGATAGTCGCCAATCTATTCGCTGTCTCTCCCGCAGGGCCGGCTACAGGGTCTATGTACAGTGTGAACTTGATGTCCAGGGAGGCCTGTGGATATGTAAGCAACAACCGCCTCAGCTTGCCTGTAACAAGCTTAACGGGAATCAGGATGCTTTGGGCCGGTTCGATGAAATAGTTGCTGCGCACTTTCATTGATGCCAGTTTGGGTATCTTGATGCTCAGATCGCCGCTGACATCCGCATCGATCCTGATATTGCCCCTGAATAAGCCGTCATCACTGACCACGAACGTCTCAGACGAGTTGTTGATCACTGCAACAACCGCGCCAAACTCACTACCGTATGGAAATTTGTTTCCTCGCATGTTGAACTGAATCGACAGCATCTGCTCCGGCGGCGTGAATACAGGCATAAACGATTCGCCGAACGCCTGCTCAAGCATGCTTCGCACAACGTCGGGGTCAGCCGCCGGGACATATTCGCCCCCCTGTTCTTTGAGCAGGGCCTTGGCCTCTTCGGCTGCCAGCGACCCGGCGTCTCTGGCGATAGCTGCCGTCAAAGTCGCCTTTGCCTCATCCTTTTTCCCCTCAGCGATTTGAATCTTGGCCTGCACAAGTTCTGAAATCTGGCTTGGCTCAATCTTCTCGATAAGGGGCTTGGCCCAGTTGGCCTGTTCATTCATCATCAGCGCGTATGCCAGAACGCTGGCCGAGGACGCTGAATTTGGCTCCAACGCATAGGCCTTGTTGGCCCAGTCAAGCGCCTTCTCGCGGCTCGGCAGTGCGAAACAGTAGAACCAGGCAAACTCCTTGGCGGTAACCTGTTGCCGAGCTTTGTTCTCGTCCTTCGCAGCGAAGCGCTGCTTCGCAGAGTAGGATTGCCCGACCCCGGCCCCTGATGCCGGGCCCCGCGAGAGCAGGGCCTGGGCCTGGGCCTCAGCACTGCGAAATATCTCCGTCGCCCGATCGCCATCGCCCAATTTTGCAGCGGCCTTTCCAGCCAGCCCCTCGAGCAAAATGTTGAATCTCCCGTCTTGACGCACCAAATTCAGTATCTCCATGCATCGCGACAGGTCTTCATCGGTGTTGTAGCAACTAACCGCCCAGGGAATGTATATGGCCGAAGGCAGCGACTGCGATGGATAGAAGTGTTTGAACAAATCCGCACAGTATCGATAGGCCGATGCCGCCGTATCGTAGAGCCCAACCTGCTCAGCGTGACGGCCCATACCCATCGCAGCCTCGATACTCGACGGGTCTTCGCTCAGCGCAAGACGAAAGTGAGCCAGATAGTTCTCTGCGTGAACCGCCTCGGGAAACAACTCCGCAAACTTCCAGAATGCCGATCTGTTATGCCTGTTGGCTGTATAAGCCTGAGTCAGATAAAATCTGGTTGCCTCGTTGTCGGGCTTCTCAGCCATTAACAAACCCAGAGCCGTCAGCAGTTCAGAACTGAATATCCGGTTCTTCGGGCCAACAACCATCAATAGCTCCGAGAGAATCCTCTCTCGCCCTTCACGAGAATCGACCTTTTCAAGAAGGTACCTGACCGCCTTGCCGGCCACCTCAAGGTCGGCGCTCTGATTCACATACGTCACCAGCAAGCTGTGAACAAGAGGCGAATGGTCAACCTCCGGAGCTTTGGACGCCGCTTCAATCAGCGTTGGAACGATATATCCGGCGCCGCTGTCCAGCTCCATCGCCGCCCGCAGCAACACAATCGCCTGTTCGATCTCCGCGCTCCCAGCCGTATCAGGCACGACCATCTCGTACGCCATATCGTGAAGCACCTGGGCAACCGACGGCGAAAACAGCACATCCTGCTTCGGCAGCGCCGCCTCTGGATCAATCGGGCCTCTCGATATGGCAGCCACCGCTGTCTTGGCTGGATCGCTGATACTCAACTCCTCAGCGAAAATCCCTGACGGATACAACAGAAACATTGATAACATTACGAAAAGAATAACTTTGCGCATTTTTTTTCTCCGGTAAACAACAACAAAAGCCTGCACTAATATATTTCGGGCAATTCTCTTTTGGGGCTTTAGCGATAATAGCCGCTTACGTCCGGTATTTTCGGGCCAAACACAGCCCGCAAACAGCCGGCAGCTAAAGACCAACCCTTGTATATCACGCCGCCCGACCGGCCCATTCCTGCCTCAAATGACAGATATACGGACGATTTCTTGCAGTAATGGGCGGGTAAACAGCCGCTTTTCACCAATTCGTCCCAGCGATCCCCGCGGGGGCGCCCATACACAAACCCTTGTTGTTAAAGATTTTACCTGCCTTGACCCTTTCGCCCGGTCAATACTGAGAGCATCTCGATACGCAAGAGCCTTGCCGCCAGCAGATAGGCGCCGGTGGCCAAAGGCACGACCACCGCAAGCCTGATGACATCAAACAATCCGCCGTCAGGCAGGCCCCTCATCAGCAGTGTGCCGGCCAAACCAGCCGCCCCCATAAAAGCCGTCGCCAACAGAGTCTTGCCAAACGCAACAAACAATCCGTCAACTATCGATGCCCCCAGCCGTTTCCGCAGCGCCGTAACCAATATCGCCACCTGAAGATATGAGCATATTGCCGTCGCACAAGCCAACCCGGCTCGATCCATGGGCCAAATAAGCGCCAAGTTCAAAACAAAATTGGCCAATACCGCCACTAACGCACTCTTAGCCGGTGTTTTGGTGTCCTGCATAGAGTAGAATACCCTGGCAAGGATCTGCTGTGCGAAATACCCGCATAGCCCCATGGAATAGAAGCAAAGCGTCTTGACCACCATTCTCGTATCCTCGGCGCCGAATCTGCCGTGCTCGAATGCTGCGCAAATCAGCGGTCTGGCCACAATCATCAGGCCCACACTCGCAGGAATCGCCACGAAAACCGTCGCCCGTAATCCCTTCGCGACCGTAGCCCGCAATGCCGAGAAATCCTTTTTGGCAACATCTGCGCTCATTATGGGGAAAATGGCGGTTGCCAGAGATATGCCCAGCACGCCCAGCGGCAGTTGATACAGACGCTGCGCATAATATAGATGGGAAACGGACCCTCGCTGCATAGGATAGGCGATTCGTCTGCCAAGAAGCTCGAAAAAGGCGCCCTTCTCCGCCGAGCCGGAGAACCACCACGCGATTAGGTCGTCCGCAAGGGTGTTAATCTGGGTAGCCGTTAGCCCTAATATCATCGGTCCCATCAGCAGGAGTATCTTCCTGAACTGCTCAGACCGCACGGCCCAGGCCGGGCGAAGCGAAATCCCGCATCGCCGAAACGCCGGTATCTGTATCCCTATCTCCACCAGCCCCGCCAGGAGCACGCTCACCGCCACGTAGAACAACTGCGCTGTAACCTGCAGCTTCGCCACCCACCCGGTAATTAGAATCGTCCCAACAATAAAAACGTTCAGGACAATCGGTGCCGCCGCCGGCGCGGCGAAATGCCCGTGAACGTTCAGAAGGCCCGCCCCTATAGCTATCATACAAACAAACAGCATATACGGCAGCATAACGGAGCTCAGCGACAGTATAAGGACGGTCTCGCTCGTTCGGGCAAAAAGCTTGTAGTACAGCCAGATGCCCCCCTCGCCGAGCAGAACCAAGGCCGACAGAATGACGAACATCACTGTCACTACCGTGTTTCCCAGCCTCGCAGCATCCTCCTTGTCGCCGTGAAGCGCCTCGCTGTAAACCGGGATCAGCGAGGCCGAAGCCGCACCCTCGCCGAAAAGCCTTCTGCTAAGATTAGGAATCCGAAATGCGACGATCCAGGCATCGAGAAGCTGATTGGCCCCGAAGAAATGGCTGTACGCCATGTCACGAATCAGCCCGAGGCCTCTGCTGAGCGCCGTCAGTGCCGCAATCTGTCTGAAACCCTTTATCATTCTCCGTATATCGTACCAATAACGCCTTATTGCGTATATTTTTGGCCCTGACGGGTGAATCCGCAAAAGAAAGCCCGCCGCTTCCTAAGACCACTGTAAAACAGACTATCGGCACGTTTCACAAGTATTGCGGCTATGAGATTGCCACGGCCCCAGGGGCCTCGCAATGACAACTAAAAGTCTCAGATTGTCATTGCCCTAAAAGTCTTAAATTGTCATTGCGAGGAGTCCGCCTGCGGCGGAAAGCAATCTCATTGCCGTATAGTAGCGAGATTTATCAAGCGTGGTGCTCCTCGAAGGGTCTCGGCGCCACTGTGAATACTCGCCGACGCCCGACGTTGTTCAACAATCCAATGGAGATCATATTCACCAGCAGGCTCGACCCCCCATAGCTTACCAGCGGCAGCGTCAAACCGGTAATCGGCATCAGGCCCATCGTCATGCTCACGTTGACCAGCACCTCCACCACAAACATAGCCACGATTCCTATCGCCAGCAGCCGGCCGAATGGGTCGATATTATGCGCAGCGATTTTCAGCCCGCACCCGATTATGACAACATACAACCCGAGCAGACCCACGCATCCCCAAAAGCCCCACTGATGAGCGATTGTGGCGAATATGAAATCGTTGTAGCGCTCCGGCAGAAATGAGTACTTGATAAACGGCCCCTTGCGAAAACCATAGCCCCCGGCCCCGCCCGAGGCGATCGCGAACTTCGACCGAGTGATTTGATAGCCCCAATTCGTGTTCCATTCTTTCTCGCTGAATTCTTCGCCGACAAGAATCCTGCCCAGAATCGGATACTCCGCCGCCTTGCCGCGAACCCAACTGCTCTGCAGCAGAACGCTGCTTATCCTCGTCCTCTGGTACGACCTCATCTTGCACCACATCAGAGGACTCACCATCAGCGCCATAAGAATCACAATCAGAAAGTGCTTGACCTTGGCCCCCGCGATGAAAAGCATCGTAACCAGGATCGGCATCATCAGCATCACCGTCCCCAGGTCCGGCTCAAGGAGAATGAGGACCATCGGCGCCAGTGTAAAAATGAAAGGCCCTATCAAGGCCTTGAAGCTCCTGTAGTTGCTCCGATAGCGCAGATACCACGCCAGCGCAAGGATATAGGCCAGCTTGCAGAACTCCGCCGGCTGCACCGAGGGCAGGTCCCTGCCTGCAACGCTGAACTGTATCCATCTGTGAGTGTAGTTTATTTCCGGCGCGAAGGGCAGCGGCGCTACGGACCTGCTCACCAGCAGCACAACCAGCAGCGCCAGGACCACCCCATATATCCAATAGCCGCCCGCGCCGAAG
>DATEBC010000398.1:0-2992 GCA_035288065.1 Sedimentisphaerales bacterium
ACCAGTAGTCGGTCCGGTGCCCGATTTTTGGGTTAAGACGCTGCACCGGACCGACTACTGGTCGGCGGAGATACAGCCGGAGAACGATAATATCTGGTGTCGAGAGCCGCAGGATACTATCGAATATATGAAGGGGCTGAAAGAACCGTGGATTGCGTTTAAGGTGATGGCGGCCGGGGCGATCCATCCGCGCGATGCGTTCAAATTCGCATACGAGGGCGGAGCGGACTTCATCTGTGCCGGGATGTTCGATTTCCAGGTCGTTGAGGACGTGATCATCGCCAAAAACGTCTTCAAGGACGAGATCAAGAGGCAGCGGGCGTGGATGGCTTAGATTAGCCACTAAGGCACTAAGACACAAAGAGTCTTTTTTGACACGGCTACCTAAGGCACAAGTTTACACAGACCCACGGTCCCATAGGGATTAACACTGTTTAATGGTATGTTTCTTGGGACGAAATCGAGAATATGGGCTTGGTGATGCGGGAGAACGGCGGGGGTTCACGCTTGTCGAGCTGCTGGTGGTTGTTTCGATTATCTCTTTGCTGATGGGTATTCTTATGCCCGTTTTGGGCAAGGTGCGGAAGAACGGGCGGCGGACTGCCTGCCTGGGGCAGCTTCATAATATCGGGATGGCGATGCGGATATATGTCAGCGAGAACAATGATACGATGCCCGTTGCTGCGCAGCTTCCTTCGACTGAGCCGAACCTTCCGTGCATCACGGATGTTCTGCTGCCCTATTTGAAGGTGCGGAAGGTGATGCGCTGCCCCGCCGACCGGGACAACTACTTCGAGACAGAGGGGACGAGCTACGAGTATCCGCACTATTTGCGTGGCAGGCGGGTCGATAGCACGTTTCTGGGCAAGCACTGGGGCGAGGCGAATACGCCTGTTCTTTTTGATTTTGGGCCTTTCCACAATAAAGCGGGGCAGCCGGGGGCCATAAACTTTTTGTTCGGCGACGGACACGTCGGCGATCTTGGAATTTAGCGGCTATGAAGAGCGGAATGAAAATTGGCGTTTCTTGCGTGGTTGGCGCGGCGGTGGTAGTCTGCGCTGCATTTTTCTTCTTTCGGGGTTCGGATTCGTCGCCGCCTGATGCTAATGAAGCGACGGCGCAGGAGACCGTCGAATACCTGGCTTCGGAAGAGTTCGTGAAGATGGACAAGGACAGCAAAGAGGAGTATCTGGAGCAGATCAACCAGACTTACACGGAGACTCCGATGCTGACCTTGTTTCTGAATTCGAGCCTGCCGGAGGAGCAGCGTCGGCAGCTTATGGCGAATATCCTGCCAATCATCGGGCCTGGAATAGGCAGGCGCATCGACGAGTTCGAGAGTATGTCCGTGGAGGAGCAGCGGGTTCGTCTGGATGCGATCATCGACCGGCTGGAGGAGCACCGGAGGGTGAATCCGCAGGCGATGTTCTCGCCGGAACGTTTTAATCTTATGCTTCAGTATGTCGATCCGCATACGCGGGCCAGAATCCGCGAGCACATTCCCGCCATGAGGCATCGCATGGCGGAGCGCGGCATCCCCATCGGTGACGGGCCGTTCTGAATAGTGTTCGTGAGGATTCCTTACCGATTCTTTCGCCCGCGGCGGCACACGCTGTAATCCGCATTTCTCATTGACCGCAGAGCACGCCGAGAGCGCGGAGAAGAGAGAAATTGTATGGCCTCATCGGTCTTACATGACAACATTCTTTGCGTTCTCTGCGCGCTCTGCGGTGAGAAATGGCGGCTAATTACTCTTCAAGTATTTTGCGGATAAATGATGTTGACAGATTGTCCAGGGCGAAGCCAGAATGTAATGCAATGAATGGTCCTGCAGTGGTGATATGTTGCCGTGTGCGCAACGCCCTGCGGGGCAGGTATGAATTGAAAGGGGGCTTCTATGAGGAGTCTGAATTTGTCTAAGGCTGTGATAGTGGGCTGCGTGTTTCTGGCCGCAAGCGCCTGCATCTTCGCAAAGGATTGGCCTCAGTGGCGCGGGCCAAATCGTGACGGCGAGGTGAGCGGGTTTGCCGAGCCGTCGAAATGGCCGACCGCTCTTGTTCAGAATTGGAAGACCGCCGTCGGCTCGGGCGATGCGACGCCTGCGCTGGTGGGGGACAAGCTCTATGTCTTTGCCCGGCAGGGGGCCGAAGAGGTTACTCTGTGCCTGCAGGCAGCCGACGGAAAGGAGCTCTGGCGCGACAAGTACGAGGCGCAGGCAGTAACCGGAGCGGCCGGTCGGCATCCGGGGCCGAGAGGCTCGCCCGCCGTGGCGAATGGGAAGGTCGTAACGTTAGGCGTCGGCGGTGTTGTCTCCTGCCTGGACGCCGGCAGCGGAAAAGTGCTGTGGCGAAAGGATCCGTACCCCCAAGTCGTGCCGAAGTTCTTCACGTCGTGCTCGCCGGTTATCGTCGGCGAAGCGGCCGTTGTGCAGCTCGGCACTGCGGGCAACGGGGCTATCATCGCGTTTAACCTGGCCGACGGCAGCGAGAATTGGAGATGGGCTGGGGAAGGGCCGGAGTACGCCTCGCCCGTCGTTTTGACGGTTGACGGCACCGAGCAGATCGTCGCGCTTACAGAGAAGAGCATCGTGGGAGTCGGGTCCGCCGATGGAAAGCTCCTGTGGAAACTTCCCTTTGCTCCGGCAGACAGGGCCTACAACGCCGCCACACCCATCGTCGATGGGCAAACGGTAATCTACACCGGGGCCGGCCGGGGCGCCAAAGCAGTGAAGATCGAAAAGCAGGGCGATGGCTTTGCAGCAAAGGAGCTCTGGAGCAATCCGGACCTCGCCCCGCAATATAATACGCCGGTGCTTAAAGACGGGCTGCTGTTCGGCTTCTCCGACAAAGGCAACCTATACTGCATCAACGCCAAGGACGGCAAGACGGCCTGGACCGACACGGCTCAGTACGGTCGCGGTTTCGCAGCCATTGTCGGCGCAGGCTCGGCCATGCTTGCCCTGCCCAGCACCTCCGAGCTGATCGTCTTCAAG
>DATEBC010000399.1:0-2144 GCA_035288065.1 Sedimentisphaerales bacterium
GTCGCGGGGGACGATACTGACGGGGCGATACCCATTCAGGCACGGAGTGGTCTTTAACCCGGCCCCGGATGCGGGCGTAAACGACGTCGGCCTGCCGCACTCGGAGATTACTATCGCCGAGGCGCTTGGCGAGGCGGGATATGCGAGCATTTGCATCGGCAAGTGGCACTTGGGCCACACGTTCAAGTACCTGCCGTGCAAGCAGGGATTCGACGAGTACTTCGGCATTTTGTACTCGAACGATATGCGCCCGGTGCAGCTCGTGGAGAACGAAAAGGTCGTCGAATACCCGGTAGTGCAGGCCACTCTGACTAAGCGCTACACGCGGCGAGCGCTGGATTTTATCGAGCGTAATGCCGGGCAGAATTGCCCGTTCTTTGTCTATCTGGCGCACGCAATGCCGCACAAACCGTTAGCCGCATCCGAGGATTTTTATACTCCGGATACGCCGGACGACCTCTATGCTGATGTAATCGCCGAATTGGATTGGTCGGTCGGGCAGGTCCTCGGTAAGCTAAAATCGCTCGGCCTCGACAATAATACAATGGTGATTTTCACATCCGACAACGGCCCCTGGTACGGCGGCAGCACAGGCGGGCTTCGCGGCATGAAGGGCAAGACTTGGGAGGGCGGCCTGCGGGTTCCCATGATCGCCCGCTGGCCGGGTGAGATTCCACACGGCGTGGTCAACAATTCCCCGGCTGGGACGGTTGATGTCCTGCCCACTATCCTAAAGGCGGCATCCGTGGCGGTTCCGAGCGACCGCACCATAGACGGCCAAGACATTATGCCGATGCTCAAATCGGGCAATGCCCAGAGCCCGCACGATGCGATCTTCGGAATGCAGGGGGCGAGCTTGGCGACCATTCGCAGCGGCAAGTGGAAGCTGCACGTCCGTTCGCCCGGCCCGACGCCCAATCGCGACGGCGACTGGGTCGATCCGCGCGGCCCGGACGGCGTGACAATCCTGGCGCCTTACGAACAGGCCCGGCCGAGCGAATATCCGGGCGTCACCGGCGGAGATGAGCCTAAGAATATGATGCTCTTTGATATCGAAAGCGACCCGGCTGAGCAGCACGATCTAAGCGCCAAGAACCCCGAAATCGTCAAGCGCCTCAAGGCCGCCTACGATAAGATGCTCGCCCAGGTCCCCGAATTCAAGCCGCCCCGGAGTTTCGACCGGCTCAAACGCCACAAAGGCGGCAGCCTCGAATACGGCGACTGAGTGCGGGCGGTGAAAAGTGAAGCGGGACTGGCAGGAGATGGCGCGGGATGAAATCGAAGTTTAGTTCTCTGTCAAAGTGGTTATGGATTGCTGTCATTGCGAGGAGTGAAACGACGAAGCAATCTCCAACGTTCAGATAGTCGGAGGTTGGCGCGTCGGGCTTTAGCCTGCTCCTGGAAAATATAGATGATTCCTTTAGTACAAAAGAATGGGGACATCGGCAAACACGCACCAGACACCTCGTACCTCGTTTGGGAAGTCTCGACACCACACTGTCATTTCGACCGGCTTGTCCGCCGTAGCCTTGGCGAAGGCGGAAGCGGAGCGAGCGCGCCACACTGTCATTTCGCCCGAGCGAAGCGAGCGGAGAAATCTATTCAAACAACCAGTTCCCGTTTTCCTTATAATTGTCTCATTTATGAAACGCGGCATTAGGAATTTCACCCGCCGACCAATTCGGCCAGGCGGTGCGGTCATTAACGTAATCTCCGCGGTGGTTTTCTTCGGACTTATGGGGCTGGGAATCTGGTGGGTCGTCAAGCAGTGGGGCCAGGCCGCCGAGCAGTACACCGGGGCTATGATCGACGCAAAACACGATGCCTTGAGCGTCAAATGCCAGATGAATATGCGGACCATCGGGCAGAATATACAGATGTTTGCAATCAGCAACGATGGTCTTCCCGAATCGCTGGAGGAACTGCGGCGGTGGAGCGGCAGTTCCGAAATGTTTCGCTGCCCGGCCCCCGACGGCGCCGACTACGTCTATATCCCCGGCCAGACCAGCGACATGTCCGACTCCAACATCCTGGTCTTCGAGCCTAACGCCGTTCACGACGGACGCGCCGGCGTCCTGCTGTTGGGCGGAACCGTCGGACTGCTAACGCCCGACCAGCTCGACCAGGCCCTGGCCCAGACGCAA
>DATEBC010000400.1:0-4064 GCA_035288065.1 Sedimentisphaerales bacterium
GCGAATTCGCCGATGGCGAACCTCCGGCATTGAACAAGGAATGATGAGGTGCGTGGGCGAGAAGGGAGGACAGACGACGGACGAAAGAGAATAGCGAATATCGAACGAGGAATGATGAAGTGTGGGGCTAATCGAATTGGATGTCGGTGAGGACGAATTGGACGTTGGTGTTGCCGTTATAGGTGTTGATCTGGGGCTGGTAGGCGACGTCGAAGAATTCGTGATCGAGCAGCTTTTTCTCCAATTTTCCCATCCTGAATCCTATACATCGGACGGCGGCGAGGCCGTCGGTGATCGTAAGCTGCAAGTGGTCTCCGGCTGTTCCTACTCTCCTGGGCGGGCCGGCGAGGCGAACGCCTCTTGTGGCGAAGAGCGGCTCTGGATTGCCCTGGCCGAAGGGTCCGAGCATCTGCAGCTCGCCGACCATCTCCCTGTTGAATTCGCCGAGCGATGCCTCGGCGTCGATTTCAAGTCTGGCCGTGACGTCGGCTTCGTTGAGATTCGCTCTTGCGTATATCTCGAAATCGGCGGCGAAGCGCTCTATTCTCTCCGTCCGGATAGTCAGGCCGGCGGCCATTTCGTGGCCTCCGAAGGTGTTGAGATGCTCGGAACAGGCCTCGATTGCGCTGAGCAGGCAGAAGCCGGGAATGGACCTGGCCGAGCCTTGAGCAATGCCGTTCTCAGGGGCGGTGTTGATCATGATCGTTGGTCGATAGAACTTGTCCACTATTCGTGAAGCGACGATGCCGATAACGCCGGTATGCCAGCTCTCGTTAGCCAGGACGATGCTCTTTCGGTCGGGATGGTGGCCGCCCTGCTCGACAATCATTTCGCAGGCCTGCTTGAATATTTTTCGCTGGAGCTGTTGGCGACGGCTATTTTGCTCTTTGAGATACTCGGCAATCTGCATGGAGCGGACAGCGCTGTCGCTTGTGAGCAGCTCGACGGCCAACCGGGCGTGGCCCATTCTGCCGGCGGCGTTGAGCATCGGGGCGAGGCGAAAGCCGATGTCGAAGCTGTCAAGCCCTTTGCCGGAGAGGCCGGCCGACTCAATCAGGGCCTGGACGCCGGAGAGACGACATTGAGGCAAAGCCTTCAGCCCGTAGCTTGTCAGCACTCGGTTTTCGCCACGCAGGTCAACTACGTCGGCGATTGTTCCCATTGCGGCCAGGCTGGTTGCGTTGAGCATAAACTCTCGAATTTCCGGTTCGAGCTTGCGGCCGGGGCTGAGCTGCTTGGCAATAGCCCAGCCCAGTTTGAAGGCCACCATTGCACCGGCTGAATCCTGGTTCGGATAGTCTTCTTGCAGGGCGGGATGCACTATCGCCGCGGCGCTGGGCAGCGCGGTTTCCGCGCGAGAAGATATTTGGTGATGATCGGTGATTATCAGGTCGAGGCCAAGCTCGGCGGCGAGATCGGCTGATTTGAAGGCTGTTACGCCGCAATCGACGGTAATAACCAGCTCGCGGCCGGCTTGCGCCAGTGAGCGGATGGCATCGGGGTTGAGGCCGTAGCCTTCGTCGATTCGGTGCGGAATGTAGTAGTCAACATCGGCGCCGAGGAGGCTGAGGAGCTGCCAGAGGATAGAGACGCCCGTAATTCCGTCCACGTCATAGTCGCCGTAAATAGTGATCTTCCGCTTATTGCGGATGGCATCAGTGATTCTTTCGACAGCCGGTGGCACTCCCGGCATTTGTTCCGGCTCGATTAGCTCTGTGAGCTTGGGCCTGAGAAACGCGCGGCCGACGGCGGCATCGGTTATGCCGCGATTGATCAAGAGCTGGGCCAGAAGATCTGAGGTTTTGAGCGATTTTGCAAGCTGCGCGGCCCGGCAATCAACAGGCTTAACAGCCCATTGCTTACTTAGTCCGCCGGTGACAGATGCTGAAAGCGGCATTAAAGCTACATCCTGTCAATGTCCCCTTGGGGGAATGTGAAAAATCCCTCGCGTTTAGGCGAAGACTTTAGCATTATAAACTCGAAATTCGAATATCGAAATTCGAAATCCCGCAAGGGATCCCATACGGGACAAATTCAAAATCCGAATTACGAAGACTCAAAACAGCGTCTCATACGCTAAGGCGTTCTTGTTTTGAGAATTTGCATCCTTCGGCTTCGCTCAGGACAAGTTTTGAACATTCGATATTGTTTTGAATTTTGCATTTCGTGCTTCGGATTTATAACGGAGAGGGGGGGATTCGAACCCCCGGTGCTCTAAAAGGGCACACCGGTTTTCGAAACCGGCTCGATCAGCCACTCCGACACCTCTCCGGACGTCCATTTCACAGTATTCTCCATAAGCAGGATACATTCAAACGGATTTTTTGCCGAGTTTACCTCCACCTGGCTTATGATGCAAGATGATTACTTGGCTATTGACAGTTGTACGCACGATACTTAGTATCGGCTCGGTAGAGGTAAGATAGGTATGCGTGTTCTATGGTTCGACGTATTGCGATATTGGGTTCTACGGGTTCTATCGGGAGGAATGCGCTGCGCGTTATCGAAGGGCTGGGGGAGGGGTATTCGGTATTTGCTCTCAGTGCGAACAGTAAGGTCGAGCTGCTGGCCGAGCAGGCACGGGCGTTTGGCGCCAAGGTTGTTGCTATTACCGATGCGAGCTGCCGTGCGCGACTTGTTGATTTGCTGGGCGATCTTGATGTCGAGATATTGAGCGGTCCGGAGAGCCTGGCGGTTCTTGCGGAGCTTGATGAAGTCGATACCGTTGTAACGGCGATTGTCGGGGCGGCGGGACTGCCGGCCGTGCTGGCTGCGGCCAAGAAGGGCAAACGCTTAGCCATTGCCAATAAAGAGCCGCTGGTGGTCGCCGGCGAGCTTTTGATGGCCGAGGCGGCCAGGAGCGGCAGCGAGATTATGCCTGTGGATAGCGAACATTCAGCCATTTTCCAGGCGATGCAGGCGGGCAAGCGGAGCGAGGTTGCGAGGATCATCCTAACGGCCTCCGGGGGTCCCTTCCGCAACCTGAGCGCCGAGGAGATTGAGGATGTTACCTTAGAGCAAGCCCTTGCTCATCCGACGTGGGATATGGGCCCGAAGATTACTATCGACTCGGCGACGATGATGAACAAGGCCCTCGAAATCATCGAGGCACGGTGGCTTTTCGACGTTGGCGTTGAAAGAATTGAAGTTTTGATACATCCGGAGTCGATAGTTCATTCTTTAGTCGAGTTCGTCGATGGTTCGGTAATTGCCCAGTTGGGCGAGCCGGATATGTGCCTTCCGATCCAGTACGCCTTGACCTGGCCTGATCGTCTTGCCGGTCGGGCCAGGGCGCCGCAGTTGGCCGAGATCGGCAGGCTTAATTTCAGCAAGCCGGACGCCGAGGTATTCCGCGCCCTGCCTCTGGCTTATGAAGTCTGCCGGACAGGCGGCACCGCGGCGGCGGTCTTCAACGCCGCTAATGAGGCCGCAGTAGAAGAGTTCTTGGCGGGACGGATAAGATTTGTTAATATACTCGATCTTGTAGAAGATTGCCTGAACAGGCACGATGTCAAGACCGGCGTTTCGCTCGAAGAGCTGCTCGAAGCCGACGCCTGGGCAAGGCAAAAAGTGGTTGCGATGGCGTGTAGTACATAGTATGTACACTCAAACTGACCGGTTTTCAAGAGAAGGACACGATAAGTCCTTGTGCAACAGCAAGATAACACAGTGTGTCATTCCCGCGAAAGCGGGAATCCACTGACTCGCCGTACTTCCCACCGGGATGGCGGGGCCAACTGGATACCTGCTTTCGCAGGTATGACAAGGCGAATCGGTCAACTTGAGTGTGTAGTTTGGTGGAAGCCTTTGACCTGGGGGCGTGTTAATGTCGAAACCTAAGAGTCTGTTTGGCAAGTCATTCAAGGTATTGTTTTTGGCGGCGATTCTCGGCGGCGCTATCTACCTGATTGCTCGCAACATTGATGCTTTCGGGAATATTCTGCTCGTGCTGCTTGGTTTTGGCGTTGTGATTCTGGTTCACGAGTTCGGGCATTTCATCTCGGCCAAGCTGTGCGGGATAAAGGTTGAGATGTTTTCGATAGGTTTTCCGCCGGTGCTGATTG
>DATEBC010000401.1:0-8918 GCA_035288065.1 Sedimentisphaerales bacterium
TGTCACACTGGTGGCCCAGGTATTCCATGAGATATTGCCGGCAGGCATGTTGGAGCGTCCTATTTCGACGCCGTTAAGATAAACAACGCATCCATCGTCCCGCACCGCGTTCAAGACGAGGTTGTCATAAGCCTCTGCGGCGGTGAAGGTGCGGCGGAAATAGTAAGACGCCCGGATGGGGCTGCCGTCAATGACGGTTGCCTCGTCGCCGTCACCGTAACCGAGTTGTGCCAGCCCTTGCGCCCACGAGCTGTCATCGAAGGAAGAGCTGTACCACGCGCCCTGGTCGGAATCGACCTGGTCGAAGTATTTCCAGTTGGCTCCTGCCGAGACAATGGGCACCGGCTGCGGAAGCGTTGTCGTAAAGCTCCAGATATCGCCGGCCGTAACGCCTGCGACGGAATCGTGCTCATCAATCGCCCAGTAGTATGTCGTGCCTTGTTGGAGCGTGCCCGGGTCGTAGGTTGTTCCGGGCTGCTCCGCCGAAACCAGGGGCAGATTACCCGCATTGGTCCCGAAATAGACGTCGTGGCTGACGGCGTCAGCCCCGGCGGTCCAGCTTAGGTCAGCATCCACGTCAACCCCCGTCGCGCCGTTAGCCGGATTGGGATTGCTCGCCTTCAGCGAGGCCGTCGTAAAGCTCCAAAGCGGTCCTGGTATTACCGTATGCGTAACCGTATCCTCGACCGTTACATACCACTCGTACTGGGTCTCCATAGAGAGGCCGGGCCAGGCCAACGACGTATTCGCGCCGCTAACGACGCCGCTGTTCGTGCCGATAACGGCGAATGCGTATCCGCTCATCGGGAAATCGAGCGTGAACTGACTGCCTGAGTCGGCTTCATAAGCATCGTGCCAGGTTGAATATGTCCTGACATATACCTTGTCCTCATCCGGCTCGAATCGCAGTATCCGCAGCCAGCCGTCGCCTCCGTTGGCGCGGCCCTGGTAGTCCGCCAGCATCTCGTGGACCAGACGCCCGTTGACGGTGGTGGTTTTGGCCTTCTCCCCCGTGAAGTGTCCGCACAGTACGAAATAGACGTTGTCATTCGCTGTAACCAGGTCTCTGATGTATTGCGTGCTGCCCCATTTGCCGGTGTAGTTGCCGCCCGTATCGATATAACCGTGTGTGGTGATTATGGCCTTGCGGCTCGGATAGGCCTTCAATACGCCGTCCGCCCAGGCGACAGCTTCGTAGGTCGGGTAGTCTTCAAGATGCAGGACGATATAGTCGTCGCCGCCAGCGGAGAAGATCTGGTAGTTGTTAGAGTTCCCGTTCGGATCCGGCGCCGCGGGATAATGCCCGCCATACCACGACTCGCTTTCATACCTTGTATAAGGGAAGGTCTGGTTGAAATACGTACTGACCGTGTCGTACATCGGGTCGGCCGGATTCTCGTATTTGTCGTGATTGCCCACGGCCAGTCCGTAAGCGACGACGCCGTCCAGCAGGCTGATGCTATCGTTTGCATAGCCCCACTCGGTCGCACTGTTCCAGGTATCGACTACGTCACCCTCGTGAGTCACGAAAGCAATATTCTCGGAGACGGCGTTATCGACAATCCACTGCGTCTGGCTCGTGAATATCTGCGGATAAGCCCCGTTCAAGACGTACTTTTGCGTGTCCGGCAGAACCACTATGGTGAATGAAGGGTTCTCTCGGCCAAAGAAGGTTACGTCCAGTGGGTCGCCTGTGCCGTCCGGGTCATGCACTGTCACTTCGAGGCTCGGTGATGTCGATACGCTAACCGCGTCGTATGCCGGGCTGACCAGCTCAATAGGCTCATCGCTTACAACCACAGCAAGCATATCCGTATTGTCCATCACCCCTGAAATCAGCTCCGCGTTGACGCCCCAGGCATATACCGGGACGTTCGCCGCGGTATGCCCGGTGCTTGCCCACGAGACGTTCGGCAGAACGCCTGCGCCGTTGTTAGCCGTAACCGCGAGCCCTCCGGTCTCATGGTCGGCGGCGACCAGTATAAGCGTGTCGCTTCGGCCCGCCGCCCAGTCAAGCGCGACCTGCACAGCGCCGGCAAACTCACTCACTTCAGGTATGGTGCGCGCAAGGTCGTTATTATGACAGGCATGGTCGATATTCCCTCCTTCAACCATCAGGAAGAAGCCGTCGGTGTCATTGTCCAGGACACTCAAAGCCGTGGCAGTCATCTCAGATAGATGGGGCTGACTTTCCAGACCATCGTATTCATAGCGCATTTGGCCGCTGCCGAACTGCCCGGAGAGCTTAGTTACAGCTTCCGTATCCAAGGCCAGCATACCTGCGCGGTCTGTCACCACCGTGTAGCCGGCTGCTTGAGCAGCCGCTGGTGTCATTCCGCTTCCCCCGCCACCAAAAAGCACATTTGGCTCGGTTTGATTAAGGTAATCGACGGCAATCTGAGAAGTATTGCTCCGGGTCGGCTCATGTGCGCCGAAGGCCGCCGGAGTGGCGTCTGTTAAGTATGAAGTGCTTACAAGTCCGGTGCTTTTGCCAAGTGATTTGTAGTATTCGAGCAATGTCTCCAACTCACTGCCGTCTCCGGGGTACGCCATGCTGATTACGCCGTTATTGACCTTGATACCGGTCGCCAGTGCTGTCCCCGCCGCCGCCGAATCCGTTATGCTCGAATTGGCCGAGTACGTTGTCAGCTCCCCCTGGTACGGAAGCGACTCGAACGACAGTGTCCCCGGCGCTCCGAAGGCGTATATCGCGGCGGCTTCGACCTGCTCCGGGCCCATCCCGTCCCCGATGAAGAAGATGACGTTCTTTGGCTTCGCCTGTACTGCCCCCGCGCATATCAACAGCGCCGCAAGACTTGCTAAAACGATTGTGACGGAAGAAGCTCTTGTCTTCATTTTCTCGCCTTCCTTAATAGGTTTAGCCCTGAGACTATGTTGGAAATACATAACCACTTTAAGAATACCGAAGTTGGTCACTCAAGTTTTGGCTCTTTACCCGGCTCACGCCCCGGACGATTGCAGTCCGTTACCGGCAAAGAGATGCATCTTTCACGTTATAGTATTATAGGGCCTTTATTATGTCGAGGTGTTTCCCAGAAAAAAGTCAAAATTCTTCAGGGAAGGCTGGGTTCTTGTGACGAAAAACGAGCAAAAAGCCGTGTTTTTTTGCGGAAAAGTGCCGTTGGCTCATTTCTACTCAGCAGAACTTGTCCCTTGTGTGGCCTTTTTTTCACCGCACGAAGGGTCTTCCAAGCGGCGCAAGGCCGATGGCATCACTTGCCGTAGCTGCCGCTTCTTACCTCTCGATTAGCGTCTCATCGACCTGCATACCGAAGTGCCTGCCCGCTTTTTCGATATGTGCGAGGACCTTATCGCCGGTCTTGAGGCTCGTGGCCGAGATGGCCTTGCCGTCCGGACTGACTAATCTAATAGTCTCTGCGTTTTGCAATACCAGGCTTATCGGCTGGTTCTCGGCCTGGGCCTCAATTAGTATCATCGGCCTCTTTTCGATCTTGTTCCTGCCCAAATAAGCAGTCTGGGTCTTTCCGCGGAAATCGACGAGCATCACTTCATCGCCGGCCTTGAGGTCGGCCAGGTACTTTGTCTTTCCGCCGGGCGTTAGCGTGTATGCGTGGACCGCCCCTGCGTTGACGCGGAAAGGCCGCGACGCCACATAAGGGTTATCTATGGATTCGGAATGTACGAGGAAGAAGCCCGATGCCGTGTTGCCGACGAGCATCCCCTCGCCTACGGCCATCTGCGTACAGGTATCGAGACAGGCCCTGTCTCCCATGCCGAGCTGTTTCGCAGCCGTAATAGTAGCCGTGACGAGGGTGATTTTTTCGCTGATGCCGCCGATTATCTCTGCGCATCTCTTCATTTCGTTGACGTCCGTCGTATTCAGCACAACGCCATCGACGCCTCTTTCGAGAATCTCGACCATAAGCCTGGCCTGTTCGCTACTGCGGACCTGCACCATGATATTCTTGCCTCTGCGCGCCAGGAGGTTCTCAATGGGAATAATCGTCCAATCGAGCATCCTAAGCACGAGTATCTTGTCGCACGCAACGGCCGCAGCCCTGTTTTCATCCTCCTTTCCCGCGATATCCACGAACTCGACATCGATTCCGGGCCGAATATCCCCGTCCTTTGCGACAGTCTTGATCTTGCCAAAGTGCCTGACTTTCTCACTGTTACCGTCCGGCAGAACGACCGCCTCGGCTCCGCTCTCCAGGGCGGCAATGGCAGTTTCCTTGCTATACGGCACAACGTTGACCCAAAGTCTTTTCATTTATGTATTCCCAAATTCAAGTGAATGGTGTGCACAGGACACCCTATAGCGTCTGGATTCCCGCCTGCGCGGGAATGACACTAAAGAGCGCGGGAATGACAAGTCCGAAGCCGTGTTATTCATTTAGCCGTTCAAACATCTATAAAGCCGCCATCGTCTTGCAGATCAGCTTTTTACAGTAGCCACAGCCTCTTCTACCGGCGCGTTCCGGTGGACCATTTTGCTCAGGGCCTCGATCATTTTGGTTGGATTCTTGTGCTGGAAAGCGTTTCGCCCGATGGATACGCCGGCGGCGCCTGCTTTTAGGGCGCCTTCGACCATTTTGAATATCTCTTTGTCGCTTCCCATCTTAGGCCCGCCGGCGATTACTACCGGGACCGGGCAGCCCCGCACCACCTGTGCGAAGGACTCGGCGTCGCCGGTATAGACGACCTTGACGATATCGGCTCCCAATTCGGCGCCGACCCTTGCGGCCAACTTGACGTTATTGACGTCGTACTCGTCCTTGATCTTGGGCCCGCGCGTGTACATCATTGCAACGAGCGGCATCTGCCAGTCGAAGCATTGCTCGCTGACATACCCCAACTGTCCAAGCATCTCCTTGTCGGTCTCGGCTCCGAGGTTTATATGCACTGAAACCGCATCGGCACCGAGCTTAATAGCCTCCTCGACTGTGCAGACCAGCTCTTTGGCGTTCGGATCGGGGCTGATGGATGTGCCGCCCGATAGGTGCACAATCAGCCCAACGTCTTTGCCTCCCCCTCTGTGCCCAACGCGGACGATGCCTTTGTGCATGAGAATAGCATTTGCGCCGCCGGCGACGATCTTGCTGATGGTAGTGCGCATATCGGTAAGCCCGTCGATAGGGCCGACTGTTACGCCGTGGTCCATAGGGACTATGACGGTCCTGCCCGAATTGCGGTCGATTATTCTCTCAAGTCTTATTTTCTTGCCTATCATAGCCGTGTCTCCAACCATAGAATTCCACGAATAAAAGCGCAAGCAGCAAAGCGCCCGCGTAAAACTGATGATTCCACAATGTTCATGTGTCGCTGTTCGCTTTCGATTTCTTGACGATTGCTTAGGCTAATCTACCCAAAGCAGCATGAAAGGCAAGTAAAAAAAGGCGTATTCCTGCCGTTGGGGGGGGGCACATACCTTCCGGCATGGGCATTTCCTCCGTATTGCCCGGATAAAAGGTCGGCTGTTTGGACAGCATTTGTGCTCTTGCCAATGGCAAGGTACGTGTTTAGGCGAACAACGGATTTTGCGGTCCTCGTAGTGGCGATTGTTTGTGGTCGCCGTCCCCAGGGGACAAGTACCGGCGACCGCTAAACGGGTATTAAAGGGCAGGGCACAAAGAGATTTTGCGTCGCAAAACATGTACATGGCAAGAGCGCGGATTGCTCTAAGAGCCGGGCGAGGGCGTGGCTGCTATCCAGTTGTTGGGGTCGTTACCGTAGCGGTCGGGCAGGTCGCGCGTGAGTGATTTGCCTCCGCCATCCGGCTCGGCTGGCCAGAGGTCAATATCTTCGGGCGAATCCTCCGGGTGTGAGCCGTCGCTATAATTGACCCTGTCAACTCGGAAATAGTGGCGCAGACCGTAGAGATCGAGATCGCCGGGCCTGGAAAGCTCCAATTTCTCGCTGGAGTTGCTAAGGCTGCGGCTATAAGGGCCGAGTATCATCACGCCATAGGGAGGCATGCCGTACTCATCCATATAAGCCGTTAAGTCCTTGGCAATCAGCACATAACCGCCCGCCTGTATTGTCAAGCCCGGGTAATCGGGGAAAGTATAATCGACCCCGTCGGTAAACATCCACGGCTCATTTTCGTTGGAGTCATACAAGGTCATCGAAGTGGAGCCGAAGTTGTACAGTTCAATGTATTCCTGCTTTTGGTCGCCGGAGGCCGGATTGTACATAATCTCGTTGATAACTACCGGGCCGACCTTAGGATAGGAATTGGCGAAGCCAAGTGTCTGGTGGTCCATCAGCACGAAATTGTAGTTGTTTGTGCTTGTCTTGAAGTATCGTCCGAAGGAAATCCCCGTCGGCGAAGCGCCGAAGTCTTGAGACTCGCGGTAGCCCGTGAGGGTTTCTCCTTGGGCCGAGCTCAACCACACTTCATCGCCGTTCTCACTCAGTGCAAAGCCGGTGATCCGGCCCGGATCCGCCGACGGCGGAATGAACTCGCCAAAGTTCGCATCTTCATAGAGGACGAGGTAGCCATACGCGTCTATTTTTTCGCCGTCTGCGATACGATACTTTTTGAGGTCTTCGCCGGTGTCGCTGAGGCACCAGCCGCCAATTTGAATCTCGTCGCCGGTCGTATTATACAGTTCAATCCAGTCGGCAGCGTCGGCGTGGGAATGCGCCAGGACTTCGTTTATCACTATTGCTCCGGGGTTTGGCAGGACTGCGCTGTCGTCGAAGCCAGGGGAGCCGCCGATATGGGCACTCGCGCGCCACGAGTCCTTCTGCGACCAGGTATTCGCATCAGGATTGTATGGGTCGATTATAGTAAGAGAGAATCCGTCGCCGTCGGTAATCGGGCGCCAGTCGTCATCGTATTCGAAATTGAGGACTGTCTGGCCGATAGCGTCCTGAAGCTGAATTTTCTCGCCGTCGTTTTGCAGGCTGCCGGAGTACCGGCCGGCAACGACGCCGCTGAAAGCCGGGTACTGAGCATCGAATGCAGGGCGATTCTTGACAATGACCACGAGTCCGCCGGCGGGGACTTGGAGATCGCCGAATGTGAAGTCAATTCCGTTGGTGAATTTCACGAGATTCAGGTTATTAGTGCGGCCGGAGATATTCATCAGTTCGATGAACTCCTCATTCGGGTCTTCCGGGTCGCCTGTGCTTTGCGGGTGATACATAATTTCGGTAATGCGCAGGCTCTCGGCAATCGAGCCTATGGCAAAGGTCGCTTCCCGCAAGGCGCTCCACTGGCCGTTCAGTATCCGGGCCTTGACAGTCTTGCTGTGGTCAAGAGTGATAGCGCCGGTGTACTGCATCGCCTCCGGAGAGACCTGTCCGCCGCCGATCTCATTGGCGACAAGCTCGACAGAGATGAGGAAATCAGGATTGCTTGCAGACCTGTTCAGGCCCTGAATCGCCAGCAGGTTCTCGCCGAGGTGCAGCTCGGTGATGTAGCCGGAGATGTCGATATCCTCAAAGACAACGGCCAAGGCGTCGGAGTGCTCGGATGCAGCGATGGAGTTCCACGCCGGGGTGCCGCTGAAGTTGCGCCTTGCTATTTCCCTGCCATTCAGATAGGCCACAAACCCGTCGTCGTACTTCATTCGCAGCGTGAGATTCGCCAGATTAGTGGTCGAGACGGTGAACGGGATGCGTATGTAACATGTCGCGTTAATCCCGTACATCTCGCTCTCGACGTCTGCGCCTATGTGGGTTTCGTAGCCGGATTCTCGCTCATAGCCGACGCCCGTTGTCCCTTCGGGCAGGCTGGTCCAGCCTGAGTCGTCATGGTACGAGGCGTACCATTTCGCGGTCGCCGGAGAAAGGCAGGTTCCAGCGATCGGTTCACCTTTGCTCACTCCAGGCCCGCTCCACGTCACGGCCATATTGTCGTTGCTTGTATTCTCTTTCATCAACGCTTCGACGTAGTATTTTTGACCTGCAGTCAGGGGGATCGGGGCGGACTTTTGAGCGGTATATTTGTCCCACTGGTGAGGGGTGGCGCTGCCGGGCACGTTTGCTATCTTGACTTTATTTGCCGAGGTATCGTCGGTGCTCAACCAAAGTTCGCCGAAGTCATCGGTTGCGATCCAGAAGGTGTAGTCGCCGCTTTGCGGGGGATGTATGTAACCGACAATCCGCGCGCCGTAGGTGTCGCTCCAGTTGGTTGGCGCTTCGAAGAGGGCGAGGTAATCGCCGCCGTCGGGATAGTCCGGGTAGTCCGGCTGTATGGTCAGATTGATGACGCTGCCGCCGGCGATACCCGTCCAATACTCATACAGAATCGACCCGGTTGGCGCCGGGGCAGGGGCCGTCGGAATGAGAATGCGCTTGGCGGCATCCTCGGCAACAAGCGTAACCTGGCTGGTCGCAAGCGATTGCGATACGTCGAGACGCGGATCGTTGCCGTCAAGCGTATAGTAGATTGTGCCGGTTCCCGACATAGTCAGGGGATAATTGGCAGCCACCTCGCCGCCGAGATGACCAAGCGACGGCGGGTTGATACTCGGGTAGAGCGGGGCAAGGTCGCCGCTGCGCAATGTCGTGGCCTTGAGTTGACTGATGACAGTCGTTGAGCGGTTCGGGAAGAAATTGTTGATCTCGTTATTGATTGCGCTGAGCCAAGTGGTTTTTGTGAGCGAGGAGCTGCCCCAGCGTGCGGACTCGGCGATGATCGCCATATTGATCTGGTTGGCTCTGTGCTGAAATCGTTCGATAGCGTTCGTTGAAGTGAGAATCCCGGAGTCGAACAGACTTTTTTGTGCGTGGTCGGCGAAACGCAGACAATAATCCTGGTGCTCCATCAGCTCCTGATGAATCCACTGGGGGTTACTGTATTGAAATTGGTCGCCGGCAGGGAATGGCCCGACCCGACTGGTCAGGCCTCTGGACATTATGTGCTCGGCGTCGTGGACGAAATACCGGAATCCTATGTCGCCGACCCTGCTGCGTATGCCGTACCA